>CAZSJB010000132.1:4715-7776 GCA_964606625.1 uncultured Tepidisphaeraceae bacterium
TCGTGATCCGTCGCTGACGTTAAACAATCGGAACCTGAATCTATGTCCATGTCGAACCCTGGTCCCCAGACTGAGCAAACGACCCAGCCGGCATCGGTCCTGCCGTATGCGGCTGGCCTGGCTGCGGCATCCACGGCGGATGTGCGGGGCGGGAAGTTTGTCAAGTCGCTGTTTTCCACCAGCATGCTGCACCTGATTCTGGCGGGCATCTCCCTCCTGATGATCCTGCCGTTTACCTGGATGGTGCTGACCAGCCTGAAATCCGCCGGTGAGGTCAACGAGCTTGACTGGATTCCCACGACGTTCCAGTGGCATAACTACCTGGACGTGTTCGACAAGGACAATCCCGACCCTCGGCGACGAGGGGTTGATTTCGGACGCTTCTACTGGAACAGCCTGTTCGTGGCGTCGTGGGTGACCTTCCTACAGGTGACAACCAGCGCCATGGCGGCGTTCAGCTTTTCACGCCTGAAGTGGCCCGGACGCGACAAGATCTTTCTGATGTACCTGTCGACCATGATGCTGCCGGGGTTGGTGATGATGATTCCCAACTTCCAGATCATGATCAAGCTGGGATGGGTGGATACGCTGACCGGTCTGATCGTGCCCAGTGCGTTCAGCGCGTTTGGAACGTTCCTGCTGCGCCAGTTCATGCTGACGATTCCCAGCAGCATTGACGAAGCCGCCGAGATCGACGGCGCCAGCAAGTTTCGCCTGTTTTGGGACATCATCCTGCCGCTGGCGCGGCCGGGGCTGATCACGCTGACGATCTTCACCTTCATGGGTAACTACAACAGCTTCTTCTGGCCTCTGGTCATGCTCCGCAGTGAGCACCTGTACACGCTGCCGATCGGGCTGATGTTCTTCGACTCGACGCGCGGCCAGAGCACGCACCTGTTGATGGCGGCTGTGACAATGAGCGTGATCCCGATGGTGATCCTGTTCGTCTTCCTTCAGAAGTACCTGGTCCGGGGTATCCAGCTGGGTGCGGTGAAGGGCTGACGAAAACAGACAGGTAGACGGGGAGACAGGGAGACATTGGCGTGTCTTCCTGCCTCCCCGTCTTCTTCTTTCTCTCTCCGCTATGCCGTAACGAAGCTGTCGTCGGGGCGGCGGAGGGTTGAGCTTTTGGTCAGGCCGTGGTGGATGATCTCCAGGCGCCGCTGCACAACCGCCATGGAGTCAGGTCGCTTGAGCATGTTCGAGCGGACGCAGTCCATCACCAGGTTGCTCAGCGGCTCGGGGATGGTGGGGTTGGCTTGGCGGGGGGTCTCGATGGCATCATCGAGCACAAAGCTATTTGCGCGTCGTCCGGCTGTGAACAGCGTGGGCAGCTTCTTGCCTGCCAGTGCCCAGTAAAGCGTTGCGCCGAAGTTGAAGATATCGGTGCGAGGGGTGACGGGGTCGCGGGTTACCTGCTCGGGGGCGATGAAATCAGGCGTTCCCTGGATGCGTTCCTTGACGGTGCCGATTTTCACGGCTTGGCCCAGATCGATGACCTTCACCTGGCCGGCGGAGTCCACCAGAATGTTGTTGGGCTTGAGGTCGCAATGGACATAGCCGGCGTCGTGCATGGCCTGCAAGGCCTCAGCTGTGTGGATGAAGACGCTCAGCAGGCCTTTGAGCGTGCGCGGCATATGCTCCTCGAGGCTGCGGCCGTCGATCAGTTCGAGGATCAGCGCAGCCTCGGAAACCCTTCGCAGAAGGGTGCGCTTGTACTTGATCGCGATCGATTTGCGCAGTGCCGGGTGATGCACCCGCCTGCCCACTTCATATTCGCTTTCAAGCTGTTCGATGTATCGCTGATCCTTGTCGGTTTTGCGAACGACATGCTTCAGGGCATACAGCTGCTTGGAGGCCGGATCCGATACCGCGTAAATATGGCTGCCCGCGCCTTCGCCGAGATAGGCGACGACATCATAGCCAAAGAGGTTTTCCGGTGGCTGGGGCATAGCCGTACTCAAAGTCATGTCAGTGTCTTCCAACAATTTCCCATGCGCACCACAGCTGCCGCGGTGAGCTTGGGCTCTTTTGACAACCCCTACATAATGTTATACGCCTTGACCGGCTGAACATTTAAGCAGGTTGCAAATATCGTTCCCCGTTTGGCCCCCCCACGGCGAGGCTTTCCGCGTTAAAAGCGGAATATCCCATAAGTTCCACCCAATTTTGTCATTTATTCGCCGCTGAGATCGCTTCCAACGGGTTCGGCGGCCAGGGACTCATCGGTATCGTCCTTGCCATCAGAGGCGGCATTAGACGTGGCGATGCCCATTTCTTCGATCAGCCGAGGCGGAACTTCAGCCGTCGCAGTGCACTTGGGATACCCGCTGCAGCCAAGGAACTGGCCCCGGCGGCCGGTTCGGATCACCATGGGCTTGCCGCATTCCTCACAGTCGATGTCCGTGGCGATCGGCTGATTGGAAGCGGGGGTATTGTCAGGCGCAGGTTGGCCGGTCAGCTTGGCGATGATTTCGCGTCCCTGTCTCACACCTTCTTCCAGTTGCGGAAGCAGCGATTCGACATGCTTGAGGGCATCGCCTTCCAGCTTCTTGACCATCTTCGTTGAGCGGCACTTGGGGAAGCTGCTACAACCCAGGAACGGTCCGCGCTTGGAATCGCGCAGCAGCATCGGGCTGCCGCACTTTTCACATTTCACTTCGGTGGGAATGGGCTTGGGCTTGGGCGGCTGGGGATTGCCCTGTTTGTCCAGGCTGATGATCAGTGAGCAGAGGGGGTTGCCCTGTTCATCCTTCTCGCTGTAGCCCGCGCATCCCAAGAACTCGCCAAAGCGGCCGCGGCGCTTGATCAACTCCCTGCCGCACAGCGGACATTTATGTTCCGAGACTTCGCGCATCTTGGGTTTACCCTGCTCGTCGACCGGCTGGGTGTTGCCACAGTTGCGGTTTTCGCACGCCAGGAAGAACCCGTTTTTGCTGATGCGATACAGCATCTTCGCGCCGCATTTTTCACAGGTGTACTTGGACGGCGCGCCGCCGGCGTGCGCGAGCTTGTCCAGTGCCTCGTCGACTTCGGGATGGAAGGGGCCGTAGAAGTCGCG
>CAZSJB010000133.1:0-7767 GCA_964606625.1 uncultured Tepidisphaeraceae bacterium
AGGCAATAGCCTGCCCTACGAGGCGCAAATGGTTGGACTTGAGCCACAGATGCATAAAGTTGGAGACGCCCGCGTCACGAACAACATACGCGCTGATTATTGAGGTACGAAGTAGGCTTCGTAGATCAGCGTGATTCGTGTGTAGCCGTCGGGGGGCCTGGCTGATGAAGGCGGTTACCGCGTGGTCCGGGGTTCGGATGGCGAAGGTGCTTTGGTTGGGGATTCGCTGGCCGCGGGGGCGCGCGAATTTGGCGCCGGTTCGGACGGCATGAGTCCAGTGATTCCCGACCCGATTCTCCCACAGGCCGCCGCCGGATTCGGGATTGGAGAGACCTTCGATTCCACTGAGGGTTTCGTAATGCTTCAGGACATCGTGAAACGAATCCGACGTGGCGGTGGTGTAAACCACCATCCGCCCGGACGGATCGCCACCATTCATGATGCCGCGGCCGCGCTCAGCCGGATATCGTCATGTCTCACGCACTCAGCGCTTCAAGCACCTGCTGTTCGTGGCCGTCGGGTTTGACGTTCTTGAAGACCCGCTCGATCTGGCCTTGCTGATTGATGATGAAGGTGGTGCGGACCACGCCCATGGATTTCTTGCCAAAGCGGACCTTTTCCTGCCAGACGCCGTAGGCTTCGCAGACCTTGTGGTCGGGGTCAGCCAGAAGGGGGAAGTTGAGGTTGAACTTTTCAGCGAACTTGATGACGTCCTCGATCGGATCGGGGCTGACACCGAGGACGGCGACATCCTGCTGCTGGTAGTCGGCGAGGCGGTCGCGGAAGCCGCAGGCTTCGGTGGTGCAGCCGGGAGTGTCGGCACGGGGGTAGAAATAGAGCACTACACGCTGCTTGCCGCGAAACTGCTCGAGGCTGTAGGTCTTGCCATCGCTGCCCTGAAGCTCGAAGTCCGGGGCCATAGTTCCTTCGCTGAGTATCTCAGTCGCCATGAATTGCTCCTTCCGGTTACAGACAATTGAAAGTGCAATCAAACGCGCGACGGCGCGCCAAGTCAATGCATCGTCGGTTACGGGGCAAGCCAGCACTCCGTTTTCAGGGCTCTCCCATTGCCTGTTTCAAAAGCAGCTTTTTATTTGATTGTACTCAAATGTTAGCATATAGTTCTATATGCGAGAATTGGCCCGACGCGCCGCCTTGTACGGCAAGCATGTCATTTGTTTGCTTGGCATTGGGTGGCTGGTGAATTCTCTGCCCAGCCCGCCACTGCATCCCCGACCATTTCCCAGTTGGGCAACCATCCTTCCAATTGGGAACACAGAAGGGACTCCCAGGGTAAGTATTAGTAAGTATTAGAAGGAAACGAACCCAAAACGAACCCAAACGAACCCATTAAAACTGCGATTTCACGTCAAAAAACACGGTTTGGACACTTGGTTTGTGCATAACGAACCCATTGAGAGTGCTGTTGGACCCGTCCGCTTTAGATGTCCCGATAAGGAATTGTTGCTTCTATGATGAGGGCTGAGGGATTGCGACTTATGTCTGCCTCTTCGATGGACGATCCCAGAACCATGCGGTCAGCTACCGCCCGGAGGGTCGGTCCATCTGGAGCGAGCGACGGAGTGGCTGGGGCAACGCCAACGAAGGGACGACGGTCGATGACGACGTTTGTGGATTCCTGTGTCGAGACGGCAACCAGCTCTGCCAAGCAGGTGGCCCGTCAGACACGGGACCGGCCGCGAGGACGTCAGCTCCTCAAGTTGCTGGCAGACAAGAAACAGATCCTGATCACCACGCACAAACATCCGGATCCCGATGCGCTGGCAAGCTGTCTGGCGATGCGGGCGCTGCTGGAGCATCAGCTCAAGGACGCGCGGATCATCATCGCGATCAAGGGAGAGATCGGTCGTGGGATCAACAGCGTTTTTGCCCAGCATGGTGATTCCGCCATCCGCCGCTGGGAGAATCAGGATCCGGAGGCGTATGACGCGATCATCCTGCTGGATACCCAGCCGAACTTCACCAACTCGCCGCTGCAACCGGGCATGACGCCGACAGCGGTCATTGATCACCATCGATCCCTGGGACGCCGGCCCAAATGCCCGTTCTGTGATATTCGCAGTGACGTGGGGGCAACCAGCTCGATCATCTTCAGCTACTTCATGGAGCTGGAGGTGCCGATCTCACGCGACCTGGGGGCGATGCTGCTGTTTGCCATCGAATCCGACCTGGCCGGTGCCGCTGGGGCGCCGGGCGAACTGGACAACATTGCGTTGTCCAGCCTGACGCTGATCGCAGACCCCCGCAAGCTGTACCGCATGCGGTATGTGGATCTGCCGCAGAGCTATTACGTCGCCTACGCCGAAGCCCTGAACAGTGCGGTGGTTTATGACCGGCTGTTGATTGCCCACCTGGACCGGATCGACTCCCCGGAAAAGCCCGCCATCATCGCGGATTTCCTGTTGCGGTTTGACCAGGTGGAATGGGCGATGGTGACGGCGATCAGCCCGGACAACCGCCTGGTGCTGTCCATCCGCACCAAGAGCACGCGGCAGAGTGCTGCCGATGTGATGCGGCGGCTGGTTCGAAACCTGGGAGAAGGGGGGGGACATCGCGCCAAGGCGGGTGGCACGTTGCCGCTGGACGAGGACGCGGCGACCTTGTCGCGCCTGCGCGAGAACCTCAAGCGCCGGATGTTGCGGGCGCTGACCATCAAAGCCGCCAAACCCTATCGGCTGGTGCCGTAAGCGGAGTGTTATCGCTTGGTCAGCTGACATACGGAAGAAAGCGCTTCATTCCATCGGCAGGGGGCCACGATCGCTATCCTGGTCTTGGCGCGGGGGTGTCTGAGGGGTGGGTTTGACGTCGTCGTCGGTGATTTCCCAGACGATGCGCTCTTCATCCTCGTCGCGGGTGCGGGTCTGGCCCGCAGGAGGCCGCGGCTGATCAGAGCGGGGGATGATGATTTCCTTTTCCTCTTCGCCGCGGCGGATCACTTCGATTGCCCGGCCCATGTCAGAAAGCAACTCCCGCGGCGACACTCCGCCGGCGCTGAGAAATAACAGGAGAATGGCGCCGATCTGGAGCAGTCCTGAGATCGCGTAGGCAAAGATATGGAACCCGCCATGACCAATCATCCGTGCCAGGCTATCCAGGAAGATGATCGCGATGACCATGCCCAGCGCAGCGTAGAACTGGGGACGATTCTTGACCAGGTGAGGCCAGATCACGCAGACGAAAATGAACGCGACAATGGCTGTGGTGACACCTTGCATAGGAGTGATTCTACTGGGACCAGCAAGAACGCCAAGATACGCAAAAATCGAGGCGCATCCCACGGCACGCTTGGGCGTCGGATGATTGAAGCGGGTTGGGTGGGCGTGGTGTCCTGGGATTCATTGCACACCGATCTCCTGAAGATGCTCAGCCACCTTCTGCATATCCTGGCGAAAATCCTCCATGGCTTGGGCTTTTCGGGCAGGATCGGGGATACGCAGCAGGGCGGAGGGATGCAGGGTAGTGAGCAGCCAGTCAGTCCATTCGTGGCGATGCACCTTGCCCCGCTGGCGGGTGACGCGGAACGATGTTCCCATCAGCGCCTGGGCGGCTGTCGCCCCCAGGCAGACGATGGCTTGGGGGTGAAGGAGTTGCACTTCGGCTTCCAGCCAAGGGCGACAGGCTGCCAGCTCGCGGGCATTGGGTTTGGCGTGAATCCGGCGTTTGCCTCGCAGCGTGAACTTGAAGTGCTTCACCGCATTGGTGAGGTAGACCAGGTTGCGATCAATGCCAATCTGCTCGAGTATCTCATCAAGGAGGCGGCCAGCAGGCCCGACAAAGGGACGGCCTTCGCGATCTTCCCGATCACCGGGCTGTTCGCCGATAAACATGGCGACCGCGGTGGCTGGGCCTTCGCCGAAGACGGTTTGGGTAGTATTACAGTAGAGCTCGCAGCCGCGGCACTTCCGGGCGGCCTGCATAAGCTGGGGCAAGGTACGGCGAGCAGGCAGAAAATCGGCAGCGGTGGTTGTCGAAGTACAACGGCGCGGCATGATGGCATCCCGTTTTCTTGGAACCCGAGTATTAGCAACCTCCAGACCGCACGAGCGGCCCCGACCATACGGTTTCTTCTCCGCCTGCTTGAGTTCGTCCAGATGGAGACGACACCGTGTAACCACTTGTCGTACTCAGGCTATGACAACCCGCCACGCTGTCGTACCCATCGTGTGGCTGAGTGCGCTGTACTTCAAAATTTTCTGCACATCATAAATGTCGCAATCGCTTGTATCATAGGGGTTTATGGCATGTGTTCCGGCTGTTCTGCTCAATTTGTCCAGAATTGGTCCACAACTTGCCAGTAATCCAGTGTCTCGCAGTGGAATAGCCCTGTCGCTGCGACCGACAACATAGCCCATTCTTCCCCCTTGAGATCCTCTTCCTCCCACAACCGAAGAGGCATTCTCAGCCCCATTCGAAAAAGGCGTCCTTTGCCCGGGACGCCTTTTTTATGCGCGACAAGCGGGCTGAACTGTTGGCCGAACCGCTTCAGCTTGAGGCATCAGTGGCTGGAGATGGATGCCCTATACCAAGGTGCGAGGCCGGATCCACCGATCCAGCCAGGGAGTGAGGGCACTGGCCAGCAGCACAGCCACAGCAGCCCCATGCGCCACGGAGGCGTACAATTGCAGCATGCCCCCCAGCACACCAGCCAGCAGCCCGTAGATGAGGCAGCCGCGCCGCGTGACAGGGCGGATGGCCGGAGCGGTCGCGACGAAAAAGGCGATCAGCAGCATTGGTCCCGCCAGGATCTGGTAGTTCACGAAGGTGATAGCGGTAGCCGGATCCACACCCAGTTGCATCCCCCAGAACCAGCGCCGGCTGGGCCCCAACTCGGTGATCGCCACCGGAACCGGCAGGATTAGGATTGCGAGATAGGCTCCGATGATCATCAGCAGCGGGATACGCCAGTCGATCAGCCCGCGATATAGCAGGAACAGCCCTCCAATGATCACGGCCAGCCCGGAGGCTGCGCCGATCGGGGCCGGCTGGCCGCCGATAATCAAGTCTTCCAACGGAGGCATGCGGTCTCGGATCAGCGAGTCCAGCGACTGCCAGCCGCTTTCCAACCCCGTCGTGTAGAAGACCAGCCGCTGCGATGCCGGTTCCCGCCACACCGCCGCATGATGGGGATCCGATTCTGCGCGATGCCAGGGTTCACGCAGCTGCACCGGAATGCCTTCCGGCTGATAGACATCCATCAGGTCGCCCGTGACGACGTGCGACCGCTGCAACACGCGATGAGGAACGAGATCCTGTCCAAAGCATCCGACCAGCAGCAGGTATGTCAGCAGGACCGGATGGACGCGTCCCGATCCCAGCCCGCCCAGCACCCAGAGGAAGAGCACCAGGGCGATTCCCGCTGCCGGAATGATCAGCCATACCGGTTCGTTGCCGATCCAGCTGGGCCAGCCCGATCCCAGGTGGGCGGGAAGCAGCAGTGATAGCACCAAACCCTGCCACAAACTATGGTCGTAGCGCAGCGAAGCGCCCCGGATCCCGATGCGTCGCCAGATGGCAGTTGCGATCAGCACGGATGCAAGCAGGCCTGCAATCACCACTGCAGCGCGCCAGCCGTAGAGTGTGATGCCCGCCGTCACCGGGAAGATGGCTGCGAACCAATGCATCCCCAGGAAACGGGAAACAGAAACCTGACTGTGCAAGCGCGCCGACCACCCGGGGCGGCGAACCGCCGATCCAGCATTGAAGGAAGCGAATAAAGGCTGCGTCATGGCAAGCGGGGTGGAGCATAACCGATTCGTCCTGATCTACCAGCCGCTGTTACGGTTTTTGCCAGCTACTTCCGCCTGGTTGCAGAAGCAGCAGGGCGGTTAACCGGACGGCAGATCCCCCTGCCCTCATGCGATCCACGCATAAAAAAGACGCACAGGGCAGTGCCCTGTGCGCCGGGGGAAAACAGTGATGACGCCGATTACTTGTTGTCTTTGACTTCGTACTCGGCATCAATGACGTCCTCGTCCTTTTTGTCGGACGCCGCCTGATCGGCGGAGGCGTTGGCTCCGGTCTGGGCGCCGGCAGCAGTGCCACCAGCAGCCGAAGCGCTCTTGTAAATCTCTTCGCCGAGCTTGTAGGCCGCCTGCTGAAGGTTCTCCAGTGTCTTCTTGATGCGGTCGGCATCTTCTTCCTTGGCTGCATCCTTCAGGGCGTTGAGGGCGCTTTCGATATTGTCACGCACCTCGGCTGAGACCTTATCGCCGTGCTCCTTGAGCTGCTTTTCGGTCTGGTAGATGACCGAATCGGCCTGGTTCTTCAGGTCGATCAACTCGCGGCGCTTCTTGTCCTCGGCGGCATGTTCCTCGGCTTCGCGCTTCATGCGCTCGATTTCTTCCTTGGACAGGCCGCCGGCATTCTGGATCTCGATCTTGGCTTCCTTGCCTGTGCCAAGGTCCTTGGCTTTCACATTGAGGATGCCGTTGACGTCGATGTTGAACTCGACCTCGATCTGCGGTACGCCGCGCGGTGCCGGCGGGATGTCGGTCAGGTTGAACGTACCGAGCAGGCGGTTGTCTCGCGCCATTTCGCGCTCGCCCTGCAGGACGTTGATCGTGACCGCGCTCTGGTTGTCAGACGCAGTCGAAAAGATTTCCTTCTTGCTGGTCGGAATCGTCGTGTTGCGCGGGATCAGCACCGTCATCACGCCGCCCAGCGTCTCGACGCCCAGGCTCAGCGGTGTGGCGTCGAGCACGAGGATGTCCTTGACGTCACCCTTGGCGATCGCGCCCTGGATGGCGGCGCCGACAGCGACGACCTCGTCGGGGTTGACGCTCTTATTGGGCTCCTTGCCGCCGAACAGCTCCTTCACGACCCGCTGCACCAGTGGGACGCGCGTCGAACCACCCACCAGGACGACTTCGTCGATCTGGTGGGGTTCGAGGCCGGCATCCTTCAGGGCCTTGCGAACTGGCTCTTTCGCCTTTTCGACCAGCGGATCGATAAGCTGCTCGAACTTGGCGCGGGTGATGTTCATCTGGAGGTGCTTGGGACCATTCTGATCGGCTGTGATAAACGGCAGGTTGATCGTTGCTTCCTGCGCGGTTGACAGCTCAATCTTGGCCTTCTCAGCTGCCTCCTTGAGGCGCTGGAGGGCCATCGCGTCGTTCCGCAGGTCGATACCTTCCTGCTTGCGGAACTCCTCGGCGATGTAGTTGATCAGCTCTTCGTCAAAGTCATCACCACCCAGGTGGGTGTCGCCGTTGATGCTCAGCACCTCGAAGACGCCGTCGCCGACGTCGAGGATGCTGACGTCGAACGTACCACCACCGAGGTCGAAGACCGCGATTTTCTCGTTCTTCTTCTTGTCCAGGCCGTAAGCCAGCGCAGCCGCCGTCGGCTCGGGCAGCACACGCAGCACCTTCAAACCGGCGATCTCACCGGCGTTCTTGGTCGCCTGGCGCTGGGCGTCGTTAAAGTACGCCGGAACGGTGATGACGGCTTCGGTGACCTTCTCACCCAGGTAGTCCTCAGCCGTTTTCTTCAGGTCCTGAAGGATGAAGCTGCTGATCTCTTCAGGAGTGTATTCTTTCCCACGGACTTTCACCTTTACGAAATCATCGGGACCGCCCGTGATCTCGTAAGGCACCATCTTCTCTTCCTGAGCCACCTCGTTGTGGCGGCGGCCCATGAAGCGCTTGATGGAGAAAATCGTGTTCTTGGGGTTGGTGACCTGCTGGTGCTTGGCCGTCTGGCCGACCAGCCGCTCACCTTTTTCAGTGAAACCGACGACCGAGGGTG
>CAZSJB010000134.1:0-614 GCA_964606625.1 uncultured Tepidisphaeraceae bacterium
CTTTATGGCGGTTTTTCAAAGACGGCAGCCGGCAGCTCGACCATTGAAATCGACGAGGCCAATAAGGAGATCGTGATAGGTGATCTTGCCGAGGGCAATGCATATACGATATGGCATAATATCACAAGGTTTAAGTATCCGTACAATGAGATCACCAGAGTAAATCTCGCCAGCCAGTATTTTGAGGCTGTAAGGACCATGACCACGGAAGAGACCACACTTTCCTATGCCATAGTGGATGAGCCCCAGTTCAACAGGTACAGGATCGTGATCACCGATGACAACGGGGATATCAGAGATCTGTCGAAGGTCGTTGCATTGAAGGTAAATGTGTATCTGAATGAAATAACTGCCAGAAACCAAGGCGACCCGGAGAGGACGATAACAGTGCCGCTGCCGAGTATCCCGGGCAATGTGGCAGCCGGGTATCTGCCATATCGCTATGACGTTTGGATTTGGGTGATATGATGCGTGATATGGCAGAAACCTTATCGAAACACCTGGAGACGCTCGGGATCAAGCTCCCGACCCTGGAGGGTCCGTTTGGATCGTATGTACCGGCGAAACGCGTAGGAAATCTGGTCTTTGTGGCGGGGCAGCTTCCGATGAAAGAG
>CAZSJB010000134.1:624-7765 GCA_964606625.1 uncultured Tepidisphaeraceae bacterium
CAAGCTGCTGGCGGCGGGGCCGGTGCCGTCGAACTGCCCGATTGACAAGGCCAAGGCTGCGGCTCGCCAGTGCGTGATCAACGGTCTGGCGGCTGTGGCGACACTGGGGCCGGATGCGATTGACCGCCTGCGGGGTGTGGTGCGCGTCGGCTGTTTTGTCAGTTCGGATGCGGGCTTCACAGCCCAGCCGCAGATCGCCAATGGCGCCAGTGATCTGCTGCTGGAGATCTTCGGTGATGCCGGCCAGCACGCCCGGGCAGCCGTCGGTGTCAACACGCTGCCACTGGATGCGTCAGTGGAGATCGAGTTTGTATTTGAGAGTGATTAAGGCCAGTGGCGTCGCCGTGCCCCCAGCCGAAGTGAGTTGCGATGATACGTCCAGCCACCGTTCATGATGTCCCGCGGATCGCAGAGATCATTAACTCGCACGCCGAGCTGGGGCGCATGCTGTTCAAAAGCTTCGCTGAGCTGTACGAGGACCTGCGTGACTTCGCGGTCTTTGAGCAGCGACAGGCGGATGGAGAGATGGAGGTGATGGGATGCATCGCGGTGACGATCATCTGGGCCGATCTGGCTGAGGTGCGGTCGCTTGCGGTGGATGAACGGATGCGCGGGCGGGGGATCGGGTCACACCTGATGCAGTGGGCGATTGCTGAGGCGCGGCGGCTGCAGATTCGCCGGCTGATGGCGTTGACCTACGAGCAGCGGTTCTTTGAAAAGCTGGGATTCCAGGTTGTTCCCAAAGAGAGTCTTCCGCTGAAGGTGTGGTCGGATTGTGTGCGCTGCCCGAAGAACGCGAACTGCGATGAGATCGCGGTAGTGCTCACGCTGGAAGATGTGCCGATCATCGAAGCCCCCAAGGCCATTCCGACACCCAGCGGCGTGAGCATCCCGGTGCTGGACATGCATGACGACTGATGCTGCCCATGCGGAAAGAAGCATGCGGAATGCAGAGTGAATCGCTCCAATTCACCGTGCCGCTCTCTTGCTCTTTGCCGTGCCATTCTGCTCTTTAGTCAGCTCGAACAGAAACACGCCGGCTGCAACGGCGACATTGAGTGAATCGGTTCCCAGTTTCATGGGGATGGTGACATGATCATCGCACAGGGGGAGGAGGTCGGGGGGAATCCCGTGAGCTTCGTTGCCGAAGAGGACTGCAAGGCGCGGTGGACGGACGTAGCTGGCCAGCGGCTGGGCGCTGTCGTCCAGGACCGTTGCCATCAGACGCACGTCCCAGTGTTCCTTGAGGCGAAGCAGGTCGTCGCGAATGCCGGCTGATCGGACGATCGGGATGCGGAAGACCGTTCCCATCGAGACGCGTACCGACTGCCGGTAGAACGGATCGCAGCTTCGTTCTCCCAGCACCACTGCCGCACAGCCGAATGCGGCTGCGATGCGGATCATGCTCCCCAGGTTCTCGGTGTTGGCTACCTCTGGCAGCACCATCAGTGTCGCCGGCACCGTGGCTGTCGACATCACGTCATCAATCGAAGGCGCCTGCGGCCGCACGCCGCACGCCAGTACGCCGGAATGAAACTTGAATCCGACAATCTCGCGGACCAGCTCGTCGGGCACCACATACAGCGGCGCGCGATTGCCCACCAGCGGCTGCATCTCCGCCTGTCGCCGTGCTGCTACAAACACCGAATCCACCGCGAGGCTCGATTCCAGCAGGCGCCGAACCACCTGTCGTCCCTCGGCAATGAACCGATCGCCCGACGCGGCCAGATCGCGGTCTTTCAGATTCCGGTAAGGGGTGATGCGCGGATCGTCCAGGTTGTCGATGAAGATCGGCATATCGCTCAACACCATGCTAAACGCAGAGGACGTGGAGGGTCACGCCGGAGATCGCAGAACAAGCAAAGGGTTTGCTGCTCTGCGAACTCTGCGCATCCCGCCACGTCCTTCGGGTTGAATGCCATTGAGGCGAAGTCAATGCGGCATGGGGAACTTATCGCAGAAGGCCGCGACATCGGCACGCACTTGCTTGAGCGCGGCGGGGTCGTCCTTGGCCGACAAGGCGCGATCGATAAAGTCGGCGACCGTCTGCATGTCCTGTTCCTTCAGGCCTCGCGTGGTAAGGGCAGCCGATCCGAGGCGGATACCGCTGGTAAACATCGGCGGACGCGGATCGTTCAGGATCGCGTTCTTGTTGCAGATGATGCCCGCCCGCTCCAGCGCCTTCTCGGCATCGGCGCCGGTGAGATCTTGGCTGTGCGTACGCAGATCGATCAGCATTAGATGATTGTCAGTGCCACCGGACTGCAGGCGATATCCCTTGGCCTTGAGCGCTTCGGCCAGGGCAGCCGCGTTCTTCACGATCTGGTGGGCGTATGTCTTGAATTCCGGCTTGAGCGCTTCGCCGAATGCCACAGCCTTGGCGCCGATGATGTGCATCAACGGGCCGCCCTGCGAGCCGGGGAAGACGCTTCGGTTGATTGCCTTGGCGAGTTGTTCGTCGTTGGTCATGATCAGACCGCCGCGTGGACCACGAAGGGTCTTGTGTGTCGTGGTCGTCACCACATGGGCGTACGGGAAGGGAGAGGGATGCGCGCCGCCCGCTACCAGCCCGGCGATGTGCGCGATATCCGCCAGGAGCAGGGCACCCACCTCATCGGCGATCTGGCGAAACTTGGCGAAGTCAATCGTTCGCGGATATGCGGTGTATCCGCAGAGGATCATCTTCGGCTTGACTTCCAGTGCCTTGCGACGCACGGAGTCGAAATCGATCGTTTCGGTTTCGGGGTCCAGATCATAATGGTCGGGCTTGTAGAAAATCGCCGACGTGTTGAGCCTCATGCCGTGCGAGAGATGCCCGCCGGAAGCAAGGTTCAGGCTGATGTACGAATCGCCCGGTTGCATTATCGCCATGAAGGCCGCCAGGTTGGCGTTGGCGCCCGAGTGTGGCTGAACGTTGGCAAACTGGCAGCCGAAAAGCTGCTTGGCGCGCTCGATCGCCAGGTTCTCGATCTCATCGTAAAACTCACAGCCGCCGTAATATCGCGCCCCGGGGTACCCTTCAGCGTATTTGTTGGTCAGTACACTGCCTGCCACCTCCATGACGGCGGGGCTGACGTGGTTCTCAGAAGCGATCAGCTCCAGCGTGGAATGCTGGCGCTGCTTCTCCTTGGCAATCAGTTCGGCAATCTGTGGATCGATATCTGTGAGTTTCATAAGGCAGGGCATTCTACCGAGGAAAAGGCAGATCACCAATTGCGTGCGGATATTTGACAATATTGCTCTAGTGGCCCAAGGATGTGGGGCACCTATATGTCAGCCTGGCCTGCACTTGGGAGGATTCAAAGTCTCGTATCTCAGGCGGATGGGGGCAGGTGCGTCGCGAAGAAGTGATGCCAGTTTTCCGCCATGATCCGTCCGATATCGGTGTCGCTAAACCCGGCCTGGCTGAGCGCGTCCGCCAGACGCGGCAGGTCGGCGCTGGTGGTGATTTCCGTGGGGATCTGCTCGCGGCCAAGCCCGCCATCCATGTCCGTCCCGATACCGACATGCCGGGCATTGCCCGTGATGTCGCAGATGTGGCGGATATGGTGGATCACATCTGCCAGCGTCGCACGGCGGGGGAACTGTTCGGGGGGGATCAGGAAGCGATCGAAGAAATTGATTCCGATCACCCCACCGCGATTCGCGATCGCGCGGATCATCGCGTCGGACAACTGCCGATCGGTCGGCACGATCGCCCGGCAGTTGGAATGGGTCGCACAGATCGGGCCGTCGCTGAGATCCAGCAACTCCCAGAACGATGCTTCTGCCAGGTGCGACACATCGTGAATCATCTTCAGTTCATCCATCGCCGCTGCCAGCCGGCGGCCTTCAGGCGTGAGCGGACCGGGCGCGCCGGTGCCACCGGCGTAACGGGTCTGCTGCCAGGCCATTCCGATCATCCGGACGCCGGCTGCATGCCACTGGGGCAATTCCTCCGGCTGCTGGATGGGGTCAGCACCTTCCATGAGAATAATCGCGTGGATGACGCCGGGCACAGCATCGATCGGCGGCAGATCCTGTCGATTGAGAACCGGTTTGAGCTCATCCGCCTCAAAGCATTGCTGGTACCATTGCAACTGCGACCAGCCCATGGCGGCTGCCTCCTGAAGAGACTGATAGCCTCTGTCTCTGCCGGTATCCGGTTCACAAAAGATGGTCGCGCAGATTAGCCCCACGCCCCCCGTGCGCAAATCCGGCAGCCCAACCGTGGGAATCCCCAGGATATCGGCAGTCTGCTCCCGCGCCGGTCGCAATACCGCGCGTCCCTCCGACGCGTTGTAGGCCAGGTCCAGGTGTGCATCGACAATCAGCATCGCTTACTCCTGCATGGCGATCAGGTGGCGCACCACGCTGCGACCCAGGGCCCGCACGTTGTAGCCGCCTTCGAGTACGCTGATTACCCGCCCGTTGCAGTGGCGATCCGCCAGTGCCATTAAGGAACGTGTCATCAGCTCGTAACCTTCTTCCGTAAGGCGGATCTGCGGTTCAGCCAGCGTTTCGGCGTAATGCCCGTCAAATCCAGCCGAGATCATCAGCACCTGTGGGTGATACTCTTCCAGCTCGGGTACCACGCGCAAATCAACCACGCGCAGGTAATCCGCATCGTCAGCCCCGGGATTGAACGGCACGTTCATCGTGTATCCGCGTCCATATCCCGAGCCGATTTCCCAGTCGAACCCCGATCGTGGATAACAGGTGCGCGGGTCCTGGTGAAGGCTGACAAAAAAGACCGATGCCTCGTGCTCGAATACCGCCTGCGTACCGTTGCCGTGGTGGACGTCGAAATCCAGGATGGCGATGCGCTCCACGCCGTAATTCTTCTGGAGGTAGCGCGCGCCGATGGCAATGTTGGAAAAGAGACAGAATCCCATGGGGGATTGTGGTTCGGCGTGATGACCGGGAGGACGGACGGCTGCAAAAGCGCGCTGCACCTGGTTACGCATGACCGCATCGCAGCATTGCAGCACACATCCCACCGACCAGAGAGCCGCATCAAAGCTCCGCGCCATGCACGGGGTGTCGCCCTGGTCGAGAACACCCTCACGGGCGCACACGTGCCGCACCCGTTCGATGTAGTCGCGCTTGTGGACCAGTTGAAGCCATTTTTCATCCGCCTTGATGGCTGGGATCTCTACCAGCTTTCCGCGAACTGGCGGCAGCGGGCCGAAGTCGATCTGAGCATCGGGAAACGGGTCGGGCGAATCGACCAGACCTGATGCCCGCAGGGCCTTCTCGATCGCGATCAGCCGGTCAGGGCGCTCGGGATGATATGGTCCGGTATCATGCTCCAACATCGCCCGATGTGAGCAGTAACCGACGACGCGGGGATTGGATGTTTCGGATCGCACCGTTCAGGTTCCAGAGTTCAAATCGTCGATTTCAAATCCCAGATTCCAGCGGGAAACACGGGGCGGACAGGCCGCGGCGGGCTATTCCACACCCATTTTCCTGAACCATCTCGGCCAAAGGTAGCGCAGTACCAGTGGCATGACAAGCACGAGGTTGATTGTCCCCAGAATCATCCAGTATCGCCAAGTGGCAAACAGCGTGTAATCAGCACCGGAGGTGACATAGATCGTCAAAGCCGGAAACCCGCCCAGCATCGAGCCGAGAAAGACTTCCACCGGCCGGATGCGCGTCAATCCGAACAGGTAATTGCTGATCCCGAACGGCAGGAAGTACATCAGCCGAACCGCCATGACGACCAGCAGGCCATTATGGCCCATCAGCTCTTCCAGGCGACGTACCCGCTCCATCCGCGACTCAATCTTCTCTCGGAACCACGCCCCCGCCAGCCAGCGAGAAAAGAGCATCGTGACCGTGGCGGTCAGTGCCGCGGCGGCCAGCGTGTAGATGCACCCCCACGCCAGACCAAAGGCGAATCCCGCGATAATCTGAAGCCACCAGATCGGCAGCAGGAGCAACCCACACACCAAGTATATGAGAATATAAACCGTCGCCGCCAGCAGCGGCTGGGCATCCACCCACCGACGCGCCTGTGCCTGGACAGCCTGGCGATTGTCGAAGATTTGCCGGCCGGTGTCGGTAAAGCTTACAAACCACATCGTCACGACGATACCCAACAGCAGTACCCCCAGCGCAACCAGCCGAATACGCTTCTGGGTGCGCGACAAGCTGAGTATGCCGGCGTCCGAGGGGTTCATCCGAGCGATCATACCCGAACCATGCCGCGACGCGTTGGTCATGGCCGCCAGGAATCCGCACGTTCGCGCAGTGACAAATGCCATGGCGTGCTCTATGGTTCTCCACTGCTCCATGAACACGGTTCGCTGGCAATATTTCCTAGTCTATGGCATTCACGGATGTCTGCTGCCTTACCTGGCGGTGCTCTACCGCGAACGTGGGTTCGACTCCCTGGAGATCGGGCAGCTCTTCGCTGCCTCCAGTGCAGCCGTCATCATCTCACCGGTCATCATGACCGCTCTGGCCGACGCGGCGATCGATCCTCGGCGCATCGTCGGCGCGTCCCTGGGATTGAGTGTGATCTTCCTGCTGCTGATGAGCCAGGCGCAAACCTTCTGGTACACGCTGGTACTCTGGTCGGCGCAGTCGCTGGTGATTATGCCCATGCTTCCGCTGCTGGACGGATTGAATTTCGCCATCCAGCAGCGTCGGATAGACGCCGGGCTGGCGCCGATGCCGTATCACCAGGTGCGCGTGTGGGGTACGATTGGTTTCATTGTGCCGGGATTGATCCTGTTTGGCTTGATGCGGCTGGGGGTATCGACGGGGGGTGTACTGATCGGCGGAGCGGTGATGGCGCTCCTGGGGCTGATCAATTCGCTGCTTCTACCCGATCCGCGTGCAGCCGAGATGAAGCAGATGGGCCGCACAAAAAAAGGATTGCCCACGCTGGGGGCGTTGCGGGCCATCACCGAGCGGCACATGCTGGCGTTCTGTGCAGCCCTGTTTCTGGCGCATATGGCAATGGCTGCGATGTACACGTTCTATCCCCTGTACATGACCGAAGCGCTCGGCGTGGAGAAGGCGTGGCTGGGCCCCATTACGAACGTCGGCGTTTTCGTGGAGATATTCTTCATCCTGGGATTGGGGTGGCTGACCGCCAAGCTGGGATTGCGATGGCTGTTGATTGGCTGCCTGGGGGCAGCGGGGATTC
>CAZSJB010000135.1:0-7756 GCA_964606625.1 uncultured Tepidisphaeraceae bacterium
CGGTCCCGCGCAGCGTGGAGATGCCCTACCGCTATCATGAGATCAACACCACCGGCACAGCCAATCTGCTGGAATCGGCCCGGGCAGCCGGGGTACGACGAGTTGTATTTGCTGCCAGCAGCTCGGCTTATGGCGATACGCCCACCCTGCCTAAGGTCGAGACCATGCCCGTTCGCCCGCGCAGCCCCTATGCCGCCACCAAGGTCGCCTGTGAAGCCATGGTGCGGGCGTATGCCGGCTGTTACGAGCTGGACACCGCAAGCCTGCGTTATTTTAACATTTTCGGGCCGCGGCAGAATGCCAACTCAGCCTATGCAGCGGTGATCGCGGCGTTTGCCAAAGCCCTGCTGTCAGGCCAATTGCCCGTCATATTCGGGGATGGCGAGCAATCGCGGGATTTCACATTCGTGGACAATGCCGTGCATGCAAACCTCCTGGCGGGGGCAGTAGAGGATCGCATCGGGGGCGAAGTCATGAATATTGCCTGTGGCCGGCGGGTAACGATCAACGAACTGGCTGAGAAGATGGCCCAAATCCTCGGCAGGCCGGACTTGAAGGCGAAGCATCGGGAGCCACGCCCCGGTGATGTCGCCCATTCGCTGGCGGATCTTGCTCTGGCGAAGCAACTGATCGGCTATGAGCCGATCATTGAGTTCGAGCGCGGCCTGGAGGTAACCTGCGAGTGGTACAGGGAGGTATTGGGCAAGTAAAGCGGATTAAATCCGGAACACCAAATGAGGTATAGGAAATGCCGCCGGCTGTTCGCGGTGAGCCTCAAGCGGGGTGTCCCATCCGCCGATAGGGCGCAAAGTGCGGTGCGGCGGGTGGTTCGGTACAATTGCTGCCTCGGTGGCGGTGCACGTTCGTGCCCCAGCGATAGCCAATGAACACCAGGGCCATGTGGCCCTGTCCGTAGCTGAGAACAGGACACATTCATGAAAGACAGCGTTGCATCGCGGATTGAGGATCGATCCTTTGTGGTTGGCGTGATCGGGCTGGGGTATGTGGGGCTGCCGCTGTTGGCTGCGTTTCATCGCGCGGGATATCCGGTTATCGGGTTTGATGTCGATCCCAAGAAGGTCGACATGCTGCTGCGGGGAGAGAATTACCTAAAGCACCTGGGCGCCGGGATGATCAAGGAGATGCTCGCGACGGGCCGGTTCCAGGCGACCACCGACATGGGGCGGCTGGGGGAAGCCGATGCGGTGCTGGTATGCGTGCCCACTCCACTGGGCAAGCACCTTGAGCCCGATATCTCCTTCATCGAAAAAGCCTCCGACGACATCGCCGCCACCCTGCGCAAGGGGCAGCTCATCGTCCTCGAAAGCAGCACCTATCCCCGCACCACCCGCGAAATCATGCTCCCTCGCTTCGAAGCCAAGGGGCTTCAGTGCGGGCAGGATTTCTTCCTGGCTTTCTCGCCTGAACGCGAAGATCCCGGCCGCAAGGACCACACCACCCAGACCATCCCTAAGCTGGTGGGCGGTATCGACCCCGCCAGCGGTGAACTGGCGGCTACCCTGTATGAAAAGGCAATCGCCAGGATCATTCGCGTCAGCTCAGCTGAGGTGGCTGAAGCCGCCAAGCTGCTGGAGAACATCTATCGCGCCGTCAATATCGCGATGGTCAACGAGATGAAGGTGATTCTCGACGCGATGGGCATCGACGTCTGGGAGGTCATTGAAGCCGCCAAGACCAAGCCCTTTGGCTTCCAGGCGTTTTACCCCGGTCCGGGGCTGGGCGGGCACTGCATTCCGATCGACCCCTTCTACCTGACCTGGAAGGCCCGTGAAGTCGGTCAGCCCACGCGCTTCATCGAGCTGGCAGGTGAAGTCAATCACCAGATGCCCCAGTTCGTAGTTGACAAGACACTTCGCGGCCTCAACGCACACGGCAAACCCGCCAAAGGATCAAAGATTCTGATCCTCGGCCTGGCGTACAAGCCGGACATCGACGATGTGCGTGAAAGCCCGTCGTTTGAGCTGATCGACAAGCTCGAAGAGCTGGGGGCCCACGTCGATTACAACGATCCCCATGTGCCCCGGACACATTACATGCGCCGCTGGGGTGACATCGGCAAAACCAGCGTGCCGCTGAGCGCAGAAACGCTCCGCCAGTATGACTGCGTTATCATCGCCACCAACCATGCCGCCTATAACTGGCAGATGATCGCGGATCACGCCAAGCTGATTGTGGACACGCGAAATGCATTGGTGAATGTCACCGGCCCCCGAGATCACATTATTAAAGCGTGATCGCAGCACGAACCGATAATACTTCCCGCCTCGATGCTGGCTGAGGGCGTGGCCATTTCGATGCGCTAAAAATAATTTTTATAGAAAATCCTTGCAGCCGTATTTTGGCATTGATACTGTCGTGCTCGCTTAAGAGGAAAGCACTTCACCGCGCAGGGACGCGATCACACGGGAGGAACCTATACATGCGGACCTTACTTACGGCACTTTCGGCAGTGCTCGCGATACCCGTATGCGCGCAGGCCCGGGTAATCTGGGCAGATGATTTCGACCATTTGCCCCTTGGGGTTAACGTGCGGCCCAACACACGGTTTTATGCCAGCTCGGGCAATGACTACACAATCACTGAAATCAACAGTGGCGCCAACATTGCCTACCCCTTCATCTCTTCCCAGGGATATTATGAAGCAGATCTCAATCAGCTTAGCCCTGCGCTGGTTTTTATTGACCACCTGCCCGCTACCCAGGCCAGTGTCAGTGTGCCCATGAGCCGCTTTGCTCCTTTTGACACCAGTGCTTCGGCCGACCGGCTGATGCGCATCCGCTTTGAGATGGGTTTTTCCAACTTTTTGGGTAGCACTGGCCTGCGGTTTGTGATCAAACCTGACAACTCCAGCGCATCCAACCTGATCCTGGGCTTTGGCGCAGCAGATATCCTTCCCACCCACTCAGGACAGGAGCTGTTCTTTTTCGCAGCCAACGGCGGCAACGCCGACGACATCACCCTGCAAAAGTCACATGCACTGGGCTTAAACGCCGAGGGGACCGCCTTTGAAACGGGTTTTTCCTTTTCTTACACCCCTAATGACTCAACGGCTAACAAGTCCGTTCCCCCCAATTCGGAATATTCGTTCATCGTAAGCCTGTACAGTTTTGACATCACCTTCGATGGTACAACGTACAACGGCACCATCACACGGGGTACGTGGGATGGGCAAATGACGGAGGATGTTTCCTCATTTTCGATTACCGTCCCCCCTGTGACCCTGTCCAGCACCGACAGCCGGGATCATTTCTTTATTGAAACAAGCAACAATGCGGCCTTGAGGGCATTTATCGACAGCATTGAGTTTTCTGTTACCCCCGAGCCATCGAGCGCCGTGCTGCTGTTGGGGATGGCCGGCCTGGCCATGCGGCGTCGCCACCGCCCTGCCACCCTCTGAAACCTGGACGAATGCATAAGCAGTTCAGCAGCACCAAAGGCAGGTACGTCAGCATTGCCAGTAGCAACGCCAGGGAAGCCACTTCGGTGGTATCCGCGAAGATGACACTGGCGTAAAGATGGTGGGTCAGCGAGTGCTGGCCGGCGCGAAGCATGATCAACGTGTCCAGTTCGCGCATGGAGAAGCAGAAACCCACGCACCACGCGGTGGCGATGACCGGTAGCGTCAGGGGCACGACGAAGCTCAGCCCCTGACGCACGGGGCCTGCACCATCGAGTGCGGCGGATTCGAACAGTGAATCCTCCAGGCGGGTGATCGCGCTGCTCAAAGGCAAATAGACCAGGGGCAGGTAGCGACTGACCATCACCACCAGTACCACACCTGAGCCGGTATAGATCGCATCGATCACGGGGCGATTCCAGAATCGGATCAAACCAACCCCCAGTAGTAATGCAGGAGTCGCCAGCGGAAGAAAGATCAGTACATCCAGCCAAAATGAGCGCCGACGCCGGATGAGTATCCCCGCCCATAGCGCGAGGCACACCATCGCCACGGCCGCCACAGCGCCGGTCCACAGGCTGAACCAGATACGATCTCCAGCGCGTAGTGCTACCTGTGTAAAACGGCCTATCCCACCAGTCTGCCATGCGAGCAGGCCCAGCGGCAGAACGCTTCCCGCTCCTACAACCGCGGTTGCAGCCGCCAACGCTCCCCATCGCCACCATTTTAGCTGGAACGGATCAGCTGGCGCATACTGCGGGTCGATCGGATCGCCCAGCCGATGGCGCTGTCGCAGCGCCCACCCCAGGACCAGCAGGCAAACCACCAGCCCGGGCAACCCCGCTGCCACCGCCCCGGCAGACCGCCACGCAAGATGATGGGCGTAAAGCGAATCGCCATACGTGGTGATGCTGGGGCCGATGGCACTGAGAAAATCCGCCACCGCAAAGTCCGACACGATGAACACCAGCGCCAGCGCGCACCCCATCAACCCGGCAGGCAAAGCCTGGCGCAGGTCCTCCGTGAACACCCAGAAGCGACCGCCGGTGATCAGCGTCAGATCCGCCAGATCCCGCGGAACAGTCTCCAGCACTCGTGCTGCCAGCAGGACTACCAATGGCATGAAGCAGGTCGCGTATACCACGATCACCGCCTCCCACCCGCTCAGCCGCATCATTCCAAACCATGCCAGCACATGCACCAGCGGCGGCAAAAACAATGGAAATGGCACCAGCGCAAGCAGCAGCCCACGCAGCGGCAGATCCGTCCGTACCAGCAACCACGCCAGCAGCAAGCCCCCCACCAGCGCAATGGACAATGCCACTCCCGCCATCCCCAGCGTGATCCCCAATCGCCGCCACATCGTCAGGTCGGTCAACGCTGTCCAAGCTTCGGCTGGCTCGCGCAACAAATCCACCCCCGCCAGCAGCAGCGGCCCTCCACTCAACAGCGCGAGCAATCCCAGCAATCCAATCCATCCTGCCAGGACCGTGGGTTTTGACGGCCGGATCATGGGAATCGGCGATCCAGTTCATCGGCCCGCTGCTCGATACGTGCACCAACGGCATTCAGATCAACCTGCATCATCCGGAACTCCCCGGGAACCTTCACCTCAGCCGGCCGGCTGACACCTGGCTGAAGCGGAATATGTCCGCGCGGATGATGCGCCAGGATCTGCTCACATTCCTCCGACAGTAAAAACTCGATGAGTCGACGGGCATTTTCAGGATTTGGCCCCCCTTGAATCAGACCGGCCGTATTGGGAATCACCAGTGTCCCCAGTTCATCCTGATCCGGATAAATCGCTTCCACCGGCTTGCCCTGATTGCGGACCATGCGATAGTCGCTGGTGTCGGTCAAACCGAAAGCGATCTCCCCTTCGCCCACCAGTTGGGCCAGCCGGCCGTTGCCGGGGGGAAGGTGAGTCTCATTGGCAAGGATGGCATCAATAAACTGGTTGGTGCGCTCCTCACCCAACACTTCGTACAGGGCTGTCATATGGGTCAGGGTCGTCCCGGTTACCGGGCGCACGATCGCAGTCCGGCCGCGCCACCGCGGATCGGCAATGTCGAAGATGGACGTCGGGCGCTGGTCTTCCGAAACCAAGTCCGTGTTGACAATCAGTACCCGCGCACGTGCCGCAAAGCCAAACCAGTAGTTCTCCGGATCACGAAACGGCTCATCAATCCGCTCAATCGCAGCTGGCGGCGGATCGATTGGAGCAAGCACCCCCGCCTGCTTCAGCCGGACCATCTGCGCGGCTTCGGAGTTCCAGAAAACATCCGCACGCGGACGGTCGCGTTCTTCAATCAGCGTACGGACCAGCCCTACGGTTTTATCCCGCTCCGTGTCAGCCTGCACAATGACGCGGATGCCCGTCTGTTGTTCAAACGCATCAATCACCGCCCGAGCCGTAGGCTCGTTCAGTGAGGTGTAGAGAACCACAACATCCCGGTCCCCATCAGCATGATCACCATTCCCCAAAGGACCAGCCAACCCAACATGTGCCTCATGCAGCTTGCCTCACTGAGATTGACGCGGTTTCTTACGCGTTTCTGTTGTTGCCTTCGTTATCCTCGAAGCCTTTGACCCTCGGTATCCGCCGGGATCAATGTCTAGGCGATCCGAATCACCACTTTGCCCAGGTGTGCGCCGGATTCAAGGTGACGATAGGCATCGGCTGCCTGCTCAAACGGAAACACCTTGTCAATCACGGGTTTCAGTTGATGCGCGGTGATCGCCCGGTTCATAGATTCAAACATCTCACGCGAACCGACGTATATTCCCCGCATCACGATCCCCTTCCCAAGCACCACCATCGGATCAATCTCTCCACCGCCAGCGAGCAAGCCGATTACGTTGACCTGCCCTCCAACCCGGACGGCACGCAGCGATCGCGGCAACGTACCGGCACCACCGACCTCGACGATGTTATCCACCCCGCGGCCATTCGTCAGACGATGGACTTCCTCGTCCCACTCAGGGGTGGTGCGGTAGTTGATCAAGTCCGTCGCCCCCAGTGTCTGGACGCGCTTGAGCTTTTCATCAGAGGAGGAGGTAGCGATGACTCGCGCACCGGCTGCGTGGGCAAACTGGATCGCAAAAACGGAAACGCCACCGGTCCCCTGGGTAAGAACGATGTCCCCCGGCTGGATCGGGCGATGGCCAAACAGGGCATTCCAGGCAGTGAGGGCTGCGCAGGGAAGGGTCGCTCCCTCTTCATAGGACAGATGTTCTGGAAGATGTACCAGCCCATCCTCCTCAAACACGCGATACTCCGTAAGCACGCCATCGATGTCGCCGCCGAGCGCACTGCCACGTATCGCGCGGGAGATCTCGCCCGCAATCCACTTCTGATGAAAGCTCCCTGCCACGCGGTCCCCGACCTTAAAGCGTTTAACATCGGCTCCGACGTCCACCACCTCACCAGCTCCATCAGACAAGGGAACGAGGTTTGGCGGCAATGCAGCCGCGCCATACCGCCCGCTGATGATCAGCAGGTCACGATAGTTCAGCGAAGCCGCCCGCATCCGCACCAGCACCTGTCCACGTTGAGGCGTTGGCTGGGGGACATCGGTAATGGTCAGGTGATCGATTCCGCCGGTTCCGGTCAACTGATATGTGCGCATACTCTGGTCCTTTCACGCATGAGGGCTGATTAAGGGCAAATGCAGTATGCCCGCCCTGCTCACTCCCGATTATCAATCGCCATGCACAATGGGTCTATATGCATTTGCGTTGCGGTTGGCTCTTTGCCACCGCATCGTTGGTCAGGAGAGGCCATAGCGATGACGGCTTCGGTAGGCACTGGGCGCTTCACCGGTCTCGCGCTTGAAGACATAACTGAACTGGGAAGCCAGGGCAAACCCGCACTCAGCCGCGATCTGCGGCATGCTCCAGTCGCTGGTGGCAAGCAGTTGCTTTGCCCGTTCGACGCGCACGCGCATGATCTCCTCATGAATCGTTCGCCCCAGCGCAGCCCGGAAATGCATCTCCAGTGAGCGGCGCGACATCGCCACGTGCTTGAGCACGTCATTCACCTTGATCGCCTCGCTGAAGTTGGAGCGGATGAAACGGATGGCGGTGACAACATCGGGATCGTCAATCGCCAGCAGGTCGGTCGATTGCCGTGCCACGACGCGCACCGGCTGAACCACCAGCGACCGTTGCGGCCGCTGACCGGTGGTCATCCAGTGATCCAGCAGCCGCGCCGCCTCGTAGCCGATCCGCCGCGGGCCATGGTCGATGCTGGTCAGCGGTGGATCCACCAACCGGCAGATCTCCGTCTCATTGTCCACGCCCAGCAGCGCCACCTGCTCAGGAATGCGACGGCCTATC
>CAZSJB010000136.1:0-7745 GCA_964606625.1 uncultured Tepidisphaeraceae bacterium
CCGCCCAGCGCGATCACCGGCGTGCCACGGTCGATGCGGGCGCGCAGGAGGGTGTCGTAGACGGGCAGAATCTGCTCGATGGTCTTGTGTTCCTCGCCGGCTGGGATGGTCGCGAGGATCGGCTCGATACCGGCGGCTTGCAGCGACTGGGCGAGGATGCCGGCATGCAACGGGCCAACGTGCGAGTCCGTAACGATGGCAGCCTTGGCTGAGCCAGTCAGACCTTTAAGCATCTCGCCGGCGCGGCGCAGCAGGTCGAACTCAATCGTGATGTCATAGCATGCCCCCGGGATTTCCACGGGCACAGTTGCGGAAAAACTCATAAAGGTGATTGTATGGGTTGTCCGCAGCAGGGGAAAGAAGCTCCAAGCTGCGCTGAAGTGCCAAACCGAACAGGCAGAAAGCAGAAAAGGGCAAAGTGCCTTGGAACTTGCAGAGTAAACGTTGGATTTTCCGGAATCTGCAGGTCGGAACTTAAGAATGCTTCAGGCCTGTGTCAGCGTCAGGCGCAGGCGACCGTTTTGTTCTTCGACTTTGTAGGTGTTGATGGGCTTCTCAGCCGGGCCTGCGTGAACCTGGCCGGTGCGGCAGTCGAATTGTGAGCCGTGCCACAAGCACTGAACGCGACCGCAGGCCAGGGTTCCGCCTGCCAGGGAACCGCCGCGATGCGTGCAGCGATCGTCAAAGGCGGTGTACCCCTCCTCAAGACGAGCCAGAACAATCCGTCGCTCGCCAATGCGAAACAATTTCATCTGGTCGACCCCAAGCTGATCGGCTGGACCGAGATCGATCGGTTCATTGGCGGGTGCGTCGATCTGCTGTTCCTGCCATTTGCCGGCATTGGCATAGCGGTGGTCAACACCGATCATGTTACGGTACGCCAGCGTGCCGCCCATCCACCCGCCCATCGACATCAGCCCGACCCCCAGAAGTTCAAGAATCACCACAAACCAGCTTGGCTGATGCAGGTCTGGCCGGCGGATCAGCCATCCTACGCCAAACAATGCCACTGCGCAGAGGTTGACGATCATGTGATAGGTCGCTCGTTTTTTTGCTGAGCTGTCAGGCGGAACGGTGTAGAGATAATCAATAAGTCCCGGCAAGGCAGCCACGACGGCTGTGCCGATCCCTGCCAGTGCCAGCCACCCGCCCACGAACCACCAGTCGCCCGAATCTCGCATTGCACCAACCAAATCGACCACCAGGGCGCTGGTAAGAAATGCGATTGGAAACGGGATCAGCATGGGATGGATGGGATGACCTTTGATATTGGCGGCGCTGCGCATGGGCGAACCTCCATTGACGAGATGCGTCTGCCAATGGTTTTAACAGCATCGACGGCATCATGGGGACGGAGAATCTGGGAATGTACCACACGGGCAGCTGGCCTCAGGCAGCAACAATCCCGCCATGCGTATTGCAATCCTCACTCATCCCCAGCCGTCAAATGAAACACCCACGCGAGAGAGGAGCTTCAGCGGATTATCATGGTACATTTTCTGGAGCACTTCATCGGGCAGAGCCAAGCCGCGGAGGATGGGCTGGGTATCGTCGGGGAGGTCAGGATCATGGATGGGTGAGGGGCCGATATAGGCGGTCTCCCAGAGCTTACGATGGCACCAGAACCGCGAAGCCAGGAAATCAAACCCACGATCATCACCGGTCACCTGGTCGGTTCCAAACAGGATCCGGTCCTGGTTGCGGATGAAGAACTCACGGGCCTGATCACGGCGGGCAGAGATTTCGCGCACCATCCACCGTGTGGCTGAGCAATCGAGCATCAGGTCGGGAAACCGGTCCAGGAGGTCCTGAATCCGATGGAGATTGTCCGGGTGTCCCCTCAGGTGGGCTCCCTCCCTGGGATGTCCGCGATATTCTTCCAAAAGCCCTTCCCACATTCGGTAATGGTCTTCCCGGGCTCCAAACTTGCCGCAATCGGCATATTTGGTGCAGTACCAGGTATCCGGATCGCCGATATGCGTCATAATGACCATTCCCCGAGCGATCACTTCGCGAAACAGGGGCTTGAAGGCTGGATCATCCAGGCGGCGACCCATCTTGTGCATCGTCTGTGGGGCAGCATGAAATTTCGCAATGCGCGATCCAAGGTTGTAAAACGCCTCAATGCGCCGAAGCCAATTGTCGATCCGCCAAGGCGAGTCATCCTGCCAGGCGGGCATGGCAATAAACTGAAGCCGATGCCCCCAGCGCCGATGCAGCCCGATCGCCTCCTCCAGCGGGGTCATCGAGATAAAACAGTCGAATCCGTAGTGGTCCGCACAGGCAAAAAACCCTTCGGCGTGCCGCGCGGCCGTGAGATGAATATGCGCATCGATCACTAATCCATGGACCTTCGGACGGGGCATGGGGAGGCGGTAATCGAGCTGGATGCGGTTATGGGCCGGCAAATCCATTGCAGCAGGAGGCGCATCAGGCATGGCATTTAAAGGGTAGCACAGGGCAAGGCGGTCTTCTACCCAACAGAGATTTGGTAAAGGCGTTGGACTCAACTGTCTTGCCGACTATACTTTGAGTCAACGCCAGCGGTCTCGGCATTGCAGACCACCGGCGTAATAACAACGACAAGGGAAAGGAGATCCGTCCATGGCGGATGATCGGATCACACTGTCTGGGATTAACTGGCGCGAAACATTTACGTTTACCCACCTGTTTCGTACTTTTCGCGTAGCCATCCATCCATCCAAACTGATACTCGGAGTACTGCTGCTGCTGTCGCTGTACCTGGGCGGCCGATTTCTCGATCTGATCTGGCCGGTCGATTCGCGGGCCGTGCCCGGCGAGGTGGCGGCTTATGCCATGGCCCAGGAAGGGCACGGGACCACCTTTGATGCCCAGCGGCGAGCGCTCCGCCGGGACATTGAGCGACAATACGCTCGGCTGCTGCGCGATTATGAAATCGTTGAATCCCAGGACAATGCTGATGCCGCAGCCGCTGAAGCTCGTCGCCATGGCGAACTCATAGATGCAATCAAAGCGGCGCTTGTCAAAGAACGCACCCAGATCGAGGAACGATACCTCGAGGCGCGCAAAAAGGCAGAGGAGATCGAAAATGCGTCCGATCGCCAGACTGCCCTGAATAACGCCGAGCAGGCCCGCAAGGATGAGCTTGCGCGTGCTCATGCCAATCGATACGCAGAGATTCAGACCGCCAAGAGTATTAAAAACCAGGGAATCTTTGAACAGTTCCTGCTGTATGAGATCGCCCAGGTCAACGGCATCGTCAACAGTGTCCTGGCGTGGAACTGGCTGGGCAATAACAGCGTCATCAGCCATATCTGGAACTTCTTGACGGTAGGCCCGGGTTGGCTGATCTCACACCATCCTCTCTTCTTTTTCCTGCTGCTGATTCTTTTCCTGGTGGTCTGGTCCATCTTTGGTGGGGCAATCGCTCGAATCGCGGCAGTGCATGTCGCGCGCGAAGAGAAGATTTCGATCCGCCAGGCACTGTCCTTCTCCGTGAACAAGCTGCTGAGCTATGCGTTCGCGCCTATCATTCCACTCCTGATCGTGGTTGGGATTGGCGTGGTGGTAGGGGTGGCATCGCTGATCGGCAACATCCCGTTCGTCGGCGAGATTGTAGTTGGGTTGCTGTTCTTCCTGGCACTGATTGCCGGCTTTGTCATGACGCTGGTGACGCTGGGCCTGATCGGCGGGTTCAACCTGATGTACCCGACCATTGCGGTTGAGGGTTCGGACAGCTTTGACGCGATCAGCCGCAGTTTCAGTTACATCTACGCCCGGCCGTGGAAAATGGCGTTTTATACGCTGGTGGCAGTGATATATGGTGCGTTGACATACCTGTTTGTGCGGTTCTTCATCTGGCTGATGCTGATGCTGACGCACACGTTTGTCAGCCGGGGCTTCTTCCGCACGGCTGAGAACGGCCAGGACCTGTTCCACACAATGTGGCCCCAGCCGGAGATGTGGAATCTCCCCTATGATGTCAATTTCCTGGCGCTGGGTACAGGCGGAGACATTGCTGCCTCGCTGATCCTGTTCTGGGTATACCTGGTGATTTCGATGCTGGGTGCGTATGCAATCAGCTTCTATTTCTCAGCCAACACGATCATCTACTACCTGATGCGTAAGGATGTCGATGCCACAGAGCTGGACGACGTCTACGTCGAGCAGATGGAAGAGGAGTTTACCGAGACGCCTCCGGCTCCAGAAAAGCCCGCTACGGCAGCGGAGACGCCCACAGGTGAGTCATCCAGTGGGACGGTGGCTCCGCCATCGGCGACACCGCCTGCCGAGAGCACGGAGTCGACACCGGCTGAGTCTTCTGCCGCCGAGCCAACCGCTGCGTCCGAGACGCCCCCTCCGGCGGAAGCAGGTGAAGATAAACCGGACGAAGATAAGCCAGATGAGGACAAGCCGGATAACGAGAATCGTCCTCAGTAAACATTGGCTGACAACCCTCCAAGCCCTCTTCGTTCAAGCGAAGAGGGCTTTTGTTTCTCATGCTGGATTCTGGATTGCGAATATCAGATGACACGTATTCAATTCCAGGATACGTAGCCCTGGCATCATGCTGATTCTTCTGACTAATGACGATGGGATTCAGGCCCCCGGCCTGGCGGCGATGTATCGTGAGCTGGTGCAGCTCGGCGAGGTGCACGTGGTGGCGCCGGAAACCGTGCAGAGCGGAACCGGGCATGGCATCACACTCTCGGCGCCCCTGTTGACCAACCGCGTGACAATCGAGAACGCCTTCACCGGGACGGCGGTAGACGGTCGTCCCGCCGATTGTGTGAAGCTGGCTGTCTCGCAGCTTCTGCCCCGTCAGCCGGATCTGGTGGTCAGCGGCATCAACAGCGGGGCGAATGTCGGGATTAATGTCATCTATTCGGGAACAGTCGCAGCAGCCATCGAGGCAGCCTTCCTCGGCTTGCCGGCCGTCGCGGTTTCCCTGCTGCTCCGCAGGGAAAAGCCCGCTGACTATGCTCGCGCAGCCAGCCAGGCCCTGGTGGCCATCCGCCAGTGCCTCGATGCCGGCCTGACCGGCGGGGATGTAGTCAGTATCAACTTGCCGGCTCTGCATCCCGACGAACAGCCTGCGGGCACTCGAGTTGTCCGTCAGTGTACTCGTCCCTGGGCCGACACTTACGAACGTCGCCAGGATCCCCGGGGGCGCGATTATTTCTGGAACAGCAGTGTCTTTACCCTTGGGACAACCGAGGATGACACCGATGTCGCAGCCCTCCGCGACGGCTATATCACAATCACACCGCTGCAATTCGACCTGACCCACCACGCGCTGCTCAAACAATGGCAGCAACGAACTTGGTAAAACTCCCCAGAGACATCCAGGAAGCGCCATGGCAAGTAGCGTATCCCCGGTTTTGCGGCTGATTCACTCAACTTCTCTGGCAAGTGCGTCCGATAAAAATCAACAGGAAGTCGTACCATCCAAGGAAGGATTCTGACATGATTCGCGCTGCGGCATTCGCATTGACCGTTTCACTGGGCATGATGGCTGTGGGCTGCTCTGGTAAGCCGCCGCTGATCCGCAATCCCGACCCTGCATTGCAAAAAAGCGGCCCGGAGTTCTCCGCCGATGCGGTCAAGCGTTTCCCCTATCCAGCCAGCGCTCAGCAGGCGGGCAGGGCGGTTGCCCGGGCCCAGGTTGGATATGCCTTTAACCGCCTGGAAATCGTCAACCTGTCGGATCAGCCCTGGACAGATGTTGAAGTCTGGGTCAACCGTAGCTATGTGGTTCATGTGCCTAAGATGGAACCAGGCACCCTCAAGCGCCTGCCTTTTGAGATCCTCTATAACGATGCAGGACAGCATTTCCCCAAGCGAGGCGTGCTTATTGAGCGCGTCGAGATCCACCAGGACGGCAAGATCTATGAAGTGCCGATCCAGTTGGCGGACTAAGGCGGGAGGTGGAATTGCCGGTAGCCTGCCGTCTGCCGTTGGGTGTGGTACAGTGGTGGACTGATGAAACGAATCGTCCTCACAGGCGGACCGGGGGCGGGCAAGACGTGCATATCGTCCAAGCTGGCGACTGATGCGCCGTCACGCTTTGTGCGCGTACCTGAAGCAGCGACACAGGTGTATGAAGCTCTGCGCACACGGTGGGATCAGCTCACCGCCGCCGGGCGACGTCACGTCCAACGCAAGATCTATCAAATTCAGCGTATCCAGGAAGAAGAAGCCGCCACGGCCGCAGCAGGAAAGACGCTCCTGCTTGATCGCGGCACGATTGACGGCGCTGCCTACTGGCCTGACGGCCCCGAGGACTACTGGCACGAACTGGGGATTGATCCCCAGCATGAAATGGACCGGTATGATGCAGTGATATGGCTTGAAAGCTGTGCTGCTATCGGTCTGTACGATGGAGATGTAACCAACGCAGCCCGTTTTGAGGACGAGCAGGCTGCCATCGAGACAGGGAAACGTCTGCATGATCTGTGGGCAGATCATCGCAATTTTCACGTCGTTAAAGCCTACCCTAATCTGGAAGACAAGCTGGCAGCCGTGCGCGGTCTGGTTGAAGAGCTCACCTGATCCTGCATCCGTTATCTGCCAGGAGTAGCGTAGCGCTGTCCCTGGTTCATGACACCCCCTGTTCGACCAGAGGGGCAAAGTGTTCGCGCCAGTAGTCGTAGGCACGTCGAAACCGGATGGCGCGAAGGGCATCCAGGTTCTGGAACTTTGCCAGATCGACGGGGCGGGCATCCAGCGTAACAGGAACGATGATGATCTGACCGCGACGGTAAACTTCGAGGTTGATGGTCGTCCCGGCTGGTATATTCCGAATCAAGGTCGACAGCTCATGAACCGCACCTGTCCTGGCATTGGATTGATCCACCACTCCCAGGACGATATCTCCCTCCTGCAGCATTCGGTATCCGCAAAATCCCAGCAGGCGATTGACGATCAGCACACCAGAGGGTTGCGTGCCCTCGGGACGTTCACTGGGAAGCGGAGCGGTGCGCAACTCCACCCCTAGAAAGCCCTGTGTCCGATCCTGTTCATATGGCTCTGCGGCGGCATATGCCTGTAGGACAATCTCCCGCAGTGTGACCGCCTGAGAAGGGAGCAACGGCTGGGCTTGCGCGATGACTTCCCGAAATGTTTCCAGATCTTCGCGGCTCATCCCCATCAGGCGCAGCCGCGCTGCCTCGCGTACGGCGGCGTCATGATCGGCCAGTTCATCCAGCCACTGGCGAAGCTGGGCGCGCTTGTCATTCGCATCCTCTTCCTGTGCCCACACCAGCCCAGGCAGCAAAACGCTGATCAGCACAAATACAAGAAGGAGTCGATGCACCAGCACCTCAAAATACCAGGCCATCACTGAATATTGCACAGGCGGGGGAGCCTGCGCCCTGATGCAGTATAGGCATGAATGCGTATCATGGGACGGGGGGGTTCACCCCTCAGCCAGTTCGATAAGCTTTTCAGCGTTCTGCTGCATCCAATGGACTTTGCGCTGGACCATCAGAAGAAAGGCGTTACCTTCCAGCCGACCGAAACTGCCAGTGGCAGCGATGGGAAAAACGGCTTCAGCGATAAGCGCTTCAATCATCAACCACGGCAGAGTACGCACCTCGGCCTGGCTAAGGAGCATGACCTCATCATATCCTCGCAGGAAGCGCTTGAAACGCCACCAGTTGGCCGCCCGCCGCAGCCTGGCGTGCCACGGGCTGCTGGGAGGCACCAGCGACAGCAAGTCGAAGCGGGTCCGGAGGACCCCGTTGTGGAGACTGTCGTGGGCG
>CAZSJB010000137.1:0-7745 GCA_964606625.1 uncultured Tepidisphaeraceae bacterium
TGCAGGGTAAGGGTGGTCTTACCGCTGGATTCAGGCCCGAAGACTTCGACAACGCGGCCTCGCGGCACGCCAACACCTCCCAGGGCGATATCCAGTGACAGCGAACCCGTAGGGATGCCTTCGATCTGGGGAGTATTGTTGGCATCCAGACGCATGACCGCGCCTTTGCCAAACTGCTTTTCAATCTGTTGAACTGCCCGGGTGACGGCGGAGTTGCGAGCCGGGTCGGAAGAGAACGTATCCGTGCGCGCGGCAGTATCCGCGGAAGTGGCCTTGGCCATGAGAAGCTCCTTTTTCGCCGGGTATGCTGGTCAGCCGGCGACTAGTGCGGCGTTTGGTTTGGCGAGTGCATCCTTTGCCTCGCCGGCTGAACTCGACGGTAGCCGCAGAAGACCGCCCCTGTTCAGCTTTTGTCTGTAGGGAGTATATCAGCCGTACTCTCCCAAATGCAAGATTAAAGTTCGGTAATTATTCAGAAATCGTAAAAAAGACCGCGCCCCTGAAAAGGGGACGCGGCCGTAGTTTAATGGAGGACTTTGGTTACCGTTAATTAGAGCCAGAGAGGAATAGTGTTGGCAGTAAACATATAGGTAATGCCGCTGCTGCTTTGGCCATAGATTTCCACCCAGTAGAGCCGATCCAGATCCAAGCCCTCCATGATGTATTCAGTAGTGGAGCCTGTGAGCGTCTCTTCCAGGATAGGCGTGAAAATGTCATCTGGGCCATAAACGTAAACTGTAATTGTATCTTCGGCACTTAGCGGGAAGTTCCACTCCAGCTTGCCTGCGGTCGGAGAAACTCGGGACATATTAACGTAAATCGGGTCTCCTCCATTCAAGGTGACACTGCCGCTTCGAACAGAAATGTAATCTGTCACAACAGCGTTCGGAAGAATGAGTCCCCCGAGGACCGAAGAGACCGAATACGCCACCACAGGGACATTCACCGTCAGGACGCCTTTGTCAGATGCGATTGTCCAGTCTACCTTGAGCGACGCAGTGGGGCTGGTGCCTTCAATCACACCCGCTCCTTGAATTGAGATGTGCTGGGTAGTGTGTACCGGACCGTCGATTTTAATTGTCGCGTCAGCTGACTGACCTGCGATCATCCCAACGCCAGTAATGACAGAAACATTCTTCAAGCTAAGCGTTGCTTCCTCGGAGATGAGGATTATTCCAGCCTCATCTTCTCTGCCTAGCTGGAAGCTGTTGTAGATTTCCAAGGTCTTTCCGGCCGGGACTATCACCTTGCCTTCCAGCATTGATCCAATCAATACACCGGAGAAATCAATAGCTGGCTCGCCGTTAATCGCTCCTACAACCGTGCCGCCAAGGATGGTGGCATCCTCCACATTGATAGCGTCAAGTACGCTTAACACGCGGTCTTCATTATTGATTGTGCCGCTGTAGATGAGTGTGCCACCGAGGTTTTGAACCGTGCCAATGTCATCGGTGGAATAAGTGCCGTCCAGCTTCAGCTGGCCAGCCGACGTGGACAACGTTCCCAGGTTGCGCCAACTGTTGGTGAGATGGATGAAACCACCAGCAGCGCTGACATTGCCGCTGCTGGCATTCTCAAACCAAGCTGTGGACAGCAGGATTTCACCTGCGGTGGCTTCAATCAGACCGCTGTTCTCAAACGACGGTACCGAAATCTCCAGCGTACCCGGAGTTGCGGACGTGATCGTGCCCGCGTTGTACAGCAGCCCGTCTTCCGTTTGCGATTCAATGGTTCCGGAGGCAATCAGCACCACGCCATTGCCGATGGTCAGCGTGCCGTCTGCAATATCGATCACCCGATTGGCTGACGTAATCGTCACGCCCGTCCCCGTGAGGGTCTGAGTGCCGACGAATCGCAGGTCGCCGCTGCCCGTGATCGCGATGTTGGCGGCAATGCCAAGGCCATTCACGATTGTCAGGTGCGCCGAAGCCGGTATGTGGACATTCACTTCCAGGCTGGCGCCGCTGGCTGTGCCGCTGCCGGTGACGACGATCTGCCCTGCGCCGGTCCATTCACCGCCGGTGATCGTTCCGCCAGCCAGTTCGATGCTGGCTGACGCATTCACCTGGGCGGTCGACTGCACTTTGAGCGAGCCGGTGATCCGCAGCGTTTCGGAGGTGATCAGGCTCTTAATCTCCTGATTCCCATCCACGATGATGTAGTCCGCCGCGGTGGCATCGATCACCACATCCCGCGTCGAGCCCGGCACCTGGTTGGTGTGCCAGTTGGCGGGGTTGCTCCACAGGTGATCTCCGCCAGCGCCGGTCCAGTGGATGGCGCCGACCTGGGTCTTGACGGAGCGGATATTGCTCACCTGATCGCCATTGGTGGCTGTCTTGGCGCGCACCTGGAAGGCGTAATCAGTTTCCGACAGCAGGCCATTGATCGTGGTGCTGGACACATTCTGGCCGACCGCCTTGGCCAGCTGCCAGCTGCCCGAGCCTGTCTTCATCCAGATCTCGTAGCCGGTCTCGTAATTCACATCATTCCATTCCAGTGTGACCTGATTGGAGGTCACATTGGTCGGCGTCTGCAACACAGGCGGTGTCAGGGACGGCGCCAAACCCAGTGTTCCGGTGTGGCTCCACTGTAGCGGATTCGAGGTGCTGGTGTGCCAGACGTAGTTGTTCGGGCCGGTCATCTGCCGGAGCAAGAAGTCCAGCGTGCCGTTGCCGTCCATGTCGGCGACACCCTGAATCTGGTAGGTGAGACCGCTGGTGCTGGGCGTATTCGCAATGGTGGTGGAAGCGAATACATTCGAGCCGCTGGTCGACCAGACCCGCAGCTCGGTGGGGTGTGCTTTCTTCTGCCAGAGGACGTCCGGCGTGCCATCACCGTCAAAATCGGCTACGCCGGCAACCCGCCACGTGCTGGGCGACATGGTATAGGTCGGACCACCGGGTGTAGAAAGTCCCTGCCAGACGGGCACGTGATTGGCGTTCAGCTGCCAGATACCCAGATTGCCGCCTCCGGGTACAGGGGTGCCGTCGGTCAGGAACCCGCTGTTCCACCAGAGAATGTCGTCAATGCCGTCACCGTTGAAGTCGCCTGTGCCGACGATGTACCACTGGCTGTTGTTGAGCTGGCCCACCTCTTTCGAGACGGTGCGCTCACTGCCATTCATGCCCCAGAGATAGACCCATTTGGTCGAACCGTTGAGCGCCACGATTTCCGGACCGGGCGAATTGGGAAGGTTGAACTCGCCCACAGCCGGAACGATGAAGTTCGGGTTGCTCGCCGTTGGCGGAACGCTCGGATTCGGCTGGAAGGTATGGAATGATTCCCCGTTGACGGTTACATCCGACACCGACAGAACCGTATTGCCCTGCATGTACTGGATGCGCACAGCTCCGTCGGTCGGTGAGCCGGCGATCGGCTGATTCCGCCAGACGATGTCGGCATATCCATCCCCGTTGAAATCCCCGGTGCCTCCCATGATCCAGCCGGCACCATCTCCGGGGGTCCAGCTCAACAGCCGTCGGGCTTCCAGTGTTTCCACAGCTATCCTATGTGAGCAATAAGACCCCTCTATGGCCCGTTGCAGCACTGCGGAATTGCGGCGGCCCAGAATCGCTTTGCGAGATGAAGTGCGGCGATGCATTTTTGCCCTTTCTTGACGTGCAAAACCATCCCTAACCAGGTGGAATTAATCTGCCTGTAACGGCTGAGTCCGGAATAAAACGTACCGCCGCACTTTATAAGACGCAATTCCTGCCCCTGTTTCCAACAGGAGGCACTCATCGCTTTCTAATTCATAAATAATTGTCTTTTCTTGGCTTGTGTGCCCATAAGGGAGGGGGATGAAAAATACTTATGGATGGGTTGAAATAATCCGGTGGTCCAAAACACGCAGATCCTGCGGGGCATAACGGCATGCAGTTGAGCGCGAAAAAAATCCAAAACCCGCGTGATTTTGGGCGCGGCATCTTGTAGAATCCGACGCGGCGGATCGAGAAACGGGGGATACTGGACTTTTCCAGCATCAGGACAATCTGTCTGCGGATGCACTTTGCCTTAGGGCAAAGCCTGTCTCCGTATGTCAGCGCTTTCTTACGCTTGGTGTAAGCGTATCCGGAGTTCTTGCGCGACTATCCAAATGATGATGCACGCCTCCCCCCGTATTCCTGGTTTGCCTCCGGCGAAGGGTCTTTACCTGCCGGAGTTCGAAAAAGATGCCTGTGGTGTCGGGTTTATTTGCCATATCAAGGGCAAGCCCTCTCACGCGATCGTTTCAGATGCACTGACGATGCTGGAGAACATGAACCACCGCGGCGGCTGTGGGTGCGAACCCGATAGCGGCGATGGTGCCGGCATCATGGTACGAATGCCCGACAGCTTCTTCCGCAAGAAGATGGCTCAGCAGGGGGTTAATCTCCCGCCGCCCGGGCAGTTCGGCGTGGCTATGATCTTCCTGCCGCGTTCGCGCAAGGCGCGGCTCGAGTGCGAACGCGTTTTTGAGCAGACTGTCCGCGAGTACGGCATGCAGGTCCTCGCCTGGCGCGATGTGCCCGTCGACCACACTCAGGTCGGCCCCACGCCGCGCAAGACCGAGCCGGTCATCCGCCAGTGCTTCATTGCCCCGACCGAGACCTTCTTCAACAAGGCAGATTTCGACCGCCGCCTCTACTTGGTGCGACAGATCAGCGAGAATCGCCTCGAGTTCGGGAACTACTCCCCCGAAGCCAAGGAAGAGTTCTACATCTGCATCTGCTCCGCCAATCGCATGGTCTACAAGGGCATGCTCACCGCCCACCAGGTGCGCGAATACTACCTCGACCTGAAGGATCCGGAGTTTGAGTCCAGCCTCGCGATCGTGCATTCGCGCTTCAGCACCAACACCTTTCCAAGCTGGCGGCTGGCGCATCCGTACCGCTACCTGGCGCACAACGGAGAGATCAACACGCTGCGCGGCAACCGCAACTGGATGCGTGCCCGCACCGGATCGCTCAAAAGCGAGGTCTTCGGCGATGAATTGCCCAAGCTCTTCCCGATTCTCACGGAAAGTGGCTCGGACTCCGCCACGCTGGACAACATGGTCCAGTTCTTGGCTGTCAACGGCCGCTCGCTGCCGCATGCCATGCTGATGGTCATCCCCGAAGCCTGGCAGAACAACCCGCTGATGGACCCCGACCTCAAGGCCTTCTACGAATACCACGCCTGTCTGATGGAGCCGTGGGACGGCCCAGCCAGCGTCGCGTTCACCAACGGCCCGGTCGTCGGCGCTGTGCTCGACCGCAACGGCCTGCGACCTTCCCGCTACTACGTTACCAAGGATGACCTGGTCATCATGGCCAGCGAGGTCGGCGTGATTCCCGTCGATCCGGCCAATGTCGCCCAGAAGTGGCGTCTTCAGCCGGGCAAGATCTTCCTGATCGACTCCAGGCAGGGCCGCATCATTGACGACAGTGAGATCAAGCAGGAGCTCGTTGATCGCCGTCCATGGAAGCGCTGGATCGACGAGCAGATGATCGATCTGGAGTCGCTGCCAAGCCCCAGCCAGTCCACCCGCAATGACTCACAGCTTTCCCTGCACGAGCTACAGCAGGCGTTCGGCTATACCAACGAGGACGTCAAGCTCCTGCTGACGCCCATGGCGGTCAACGGACAGGAAGCCATCGGCTCGATGGGTACCGACACGCCGTTGGCCTGTCTCAGCGATCGGCCACAGTTGCTCTACAACTACTTCAAGCAGTTGTTTGCCCAGGTGACCAATCCGCCGTTGGATGCGATCCGGGAAGAGCTGGTCACCAGCCTCTACACCTATCTCGGCCGCGAAACCAACCTGCTGGATGAAGCACCCATTGCCGCTCACCTGGTCAAGCTCAAGCATCCGATCCTGACCGATGACGAACTGGAGAAGCTGCGCCACGCCAGGTACGGCGACCTGATTGGCCATACGCTGCCGACGCTGTTCAAGGCCGCCGACGGCGAAGCCGGGCTGAAAAAGGCCCTGGATGAGCTGTGCGAAGCCGCCAGTGCCGCCATCGCCGATGGCGCCTCGGTCCTGGTCCTGAGCGATCGGGGCGTCGATCACGAACATGCTCCGATCCCGGCGCTGCTGGCGTGCGCTGCGGTCCATCATCACCTGATTCGCGAGGGCAATCGCACCAAGGCCAGCCTCGTTATCGAAACCGGTGAAGCGCGCGAAGCCCATCACTTCTGCACGCTGCTGGGCTATGGTGCCGGCGCGATCAATCCCTACCTGGCGTTCGCCACGATCGCGGATCTGCATCGCGACGGGTTCCTGCCCGAAGGGATGACGCTCCAGCAGGCGTACAAAAATTACGTGAAGGCTGCCAACAAGGCGATCCTGAAGGTTGCCTCGAAGATGGGCATCAGCACGGTGCAGTCGTATCGTGGCGCTCAGATCTTCGAAGCTATCGGCTTGAGCAAAGCCGTCATCGATCAATACTTCACCAACACGGCTTCGCGGATCCAGGGCATCGGCCTGGATGTCATCGCCCAGGAGGCGATCGTCCGTCACGCCCGCGCGTTTCCGCGCACCGCAGCTGCCAACGGTACGCTTCCCACAGGCGGTTTTTACCAGTGGCGCCGCGATGGGGAGTATCACATGTGGAATCCGGATACGGTAGCCAAGCTACAGCATGCTGTGCGCATCGACAGCTTTGCGACCTTCAAGGAGTTCACCCGGCTGATCGATGAAGAGGCTCGCCATCGCTGCACGCTTCGCGGGCTGCTTCAGTTCAAGAAGCGGAGCAACGCTCCGATTCCAATTGAAGAGGTCGAGCCAGCCAAGGAGATCGTCAAGCGGTTTGTCACCGGCGCGATGAGCTTCGGATCCATCTCAAAGGAAGCCCACGAGAACCTCGCCATCGCCATGAATCGCATTGGCGGCAAAAGCAATACCGGCGAAGGTGGCGAGGATCCGCGCCGCTTCAAGCCGGACGACCAGACCTGGCCCGACGGTCAGCCGGTTCTCCGCCGCAGCGCCATCAAGCAGGTGGCCAGCGGCCGGTTCGGCGTCACCATCGAGTACCTGGTCAATGCCGATGAGCTTCAGATCAAGATGGCCCAGGGCGCCAAGCCCGGTGAGGGTGGCCAGCTTCCCGGCCACAAGGTCGATGAGTTCATCGGCAAGATCCGTCACTCGACGCCGGGCGTCGGGTTGATCTCACCGCCGCCACACCACGACATCTACTCGATCGAGGACCTGGCCCAGCTCATCCACGATCTGAAGAACGTCAATCCGGATGCCCGCGTCAGCGTCAAGCTGGTCAGTGAGGTCGGCGTTGGCACGGTTGCCTCGGGCGTTGCCAAGGCCAAGGCGGATCACATCCTGATCTCCGGCGACGGGGGTGGCACGGGCGCTTCGCCCCTGACCAGCATCAAGCATGCCGGCATCCCCTGGGAACTGGGCCTTGCTGAGACGCAGCAGGTGCTGGTGATGAACAATCTGCGCGGCCGCGTGATTCTACAGGCCGATGGTCAGATCAAGACCGGACGAGATGTGGTGATTGCGGCGCTGCTGGGGGCTGAGGAGTTTGGGTTTGCCACGGCGCCATTGATTGCTTCCGGGTGCATCATGATGCGCGTCTGCCATCTCAACACCTGTCCGGTCGGCATCGCCACGCAGGATCCGGAGCTTCGCCGTAAGTTCCGAGGCAAGCCTGAGTATGTGATCAACTATTTCTTCTTCGTGGCTGAGGAAGTCCGCCAGATCATGGCTGAGCTGGGCTTCCGCACGATGGATGAGATGATTGGCCAGGTGCAGCACCTGGAGTTTG
>CAZSJB010000138.1:0-7707 GCA_964606625.1 uncultured Tepidisphaeraceae bacterium
GCCCAGGGGGCCAGTCGCAGCAGGTCTTCGGCATGGTCGCGCACATCGCGCTCAAAGGCCTGTGCCCACCACTGCAACTCCTGCTCGCGATGCCCGGCGACGGCAACGGTGATCTCGCTGGCACTGCGGGTCAGTCGCTGGAGGAACAGCACCGCAGCCGACAAGGTGTGCGGCGCATTGCCCAGTTCGGCTTCGACCGATTCGATCTTGCGCAGCACATCCAGCGGCGCAGGCGTCGGACGATGCTCTTCGGTGTAACTGTAATCGCCTCGCGCCACCTCCAGCAGCACCCGCACGGTGTCACGCAATCCGTCAAACAGCCGTGTCGGAACGATGGGCGACTCAGGAAGCTCCTGCAACGCTTCATGCAGCACCATCAGGTGCCCGGCCAGGTTGCCGCTGTCCACGGTCGACACATACAGTGGCGGCAAGGGGCGCAGCGTCTTGGTGTCGTACCAGTTGTAGAAGTGACCGCGATACTGGTCCAGCCGATCCAGGGCGCCCAGTTGGCGCTCGGTGCGGTCCAGCAGCCGCCCCATCGAGATATAGCCGAAGTCATACGCTGACACGTTGGCCAACAACGCCAAGCCCATGTTGGTCGGGCTGGTGCGCGGCGCAACGACCGCCACCGGATGCTCCTGGAAGTTATCCGGCGGCAGCCAGTTGTGTTCCTGGTTGACGAAAGTCTCGAAATACCGCCAGGTTCGGCGCGCCAGCTTTTCGAGAAAAACCCTCTTGGAAGGCGCAAGACGCACCTCCCGGCGGCGCAAGGGCAGGCTCAGCCACCAGGCCACCGCCGGTGACACCAGCCACAACCCCACCAGTGGCCAGGCGATCAGCATCTGCCAGGGGTTCACGAGCGCCACCAGCATCACCGTCGCCACGGCGATCGTGGGCGCAACCCACATCGACGCCCAGTGCCCCATGAGGTCAGTATGGGCGCTGCGCTCGGCATCGCTGGCGGTGCGCCATTCCAGCAGGCCGCGACGCGTGATGAACAGGCGATTCAGCGTCCGCAGGATGGCATCGAGACACACGTATGCGTCATAGGCCAGGAACGTCGTGTGATACAGAAACTGGCCGGCGTTGCGACCGGTGTTGCGCATGGCGCTGCGCAGGTGCATGCGCAGCGGCACCTCCGGCGGCTTGCGGATCAGATCCATCATCGACGACAGCAGCATCGGCAGCCCCAGCACCAGCAGGCCGAGGATCATCGAACCAATGCCCGTCGCACCGCCGATCAGCCATCCGCTGATCAGCAGCAGCGTCACCGCCGGCGGAACCAGGCTGCGCCGCAGGTTGTCAAAGAACTTCCAGCGCGACAGCCAACTGGTGTCGTTCTTGACCCACTTGCCGTCAGGTCCGGGCACGCGCGGGAGCAGCCAGAAGATGATCTGCCAATCCCCGCGAATCCAGCGATGGCGCCGGCTGATGTCGGCGGTCACGCTCGAAGGATGATCCTCGATCAGCAATACATCACTGACCAGGCCGGATCGGGCATGCGCCCCTTCCAGCAGGTCGTGAGAAAGAATTGCGTTCTCGGGGAATCGGTTACCCAACGCCCGCTCGAAGGCATCGACATCGTAAATGCCCTTACCGATGAACGATCCTTCGTCGAAGACGTCCTGATAGACGTCGGAAACGGTTCGGGTGTAGGGATCGATGCCCGGATCACCAGCAAACAGCTTGACGTACAGACTGCGGCTGGCGCTGGGCAAACTGACTCCCACCCGCGGTTGAAGAATGGCATAGCCACGCGTGACGCAGTTGGTCTTGGGATCGAAGACCGGACGGTTCAGTGGATGCGCCATCGCGCCCACTAGCTGGCGCGCCGCGTCGCGCGGCAGTTGGGTATCGGAGTCGAGGGTGATGACATATTCAACTGACGGCAGGATGCTGGTCTCGCCCAGGATGACCGAGAAGCTCTCCTGGGCGCCGCCGCGTAGCAGCGCGTTCAGGTCAGCCAGCTTGCCACGCTTGCGTTCGTAACCCATCCACACACCCTCGGACGCATTCCAGCGTCGCGGGCGATGGAAGAGGTAGAAGATGTCATTGCGATCGCTACTGTAGCGCTGCTGGAGCGCTTTGATCCCCTCTTTTACATGCTCGAGCAGTACATCGTCCTCGGGCATGTGTTCTTGCGGGGCATCGGTGAAGTCAGTCAGCAGTGCAAAGTGCAGATTCTTATCGCGATTGGCCAGATACCGGATCTCGAGCTTCTCGAGCATCTCGTCGATCGCCTCGATGCTGCTGAGCATCGTCGGCACAGCCACCAGCGTGCGATGTTCCCCGGGAATCCCCTTGGGAAACTCCAGTCGGGGGAGCGGCCGGGGCGGCACCAGCAGGCTGACCCCCCAGTTCACCAGCGTGACGCCCAGGTGCATTGCTGCCAGGATCGGCAGGATGGCCAGCAGGATCACCCCCCACGCCGGCAATGACGACGCATACATCGTGCTGATCGCCAGCCACAAGATCACGAATGTGATAATCCCGATCGATCCAAGATACGCCGCCAGCGGATGCTTGCGCAGGGTCCGTTTGAACAGCCACACAGGCGTGCGATACCGCTTGGCGCGTCGCTCCAGTTCCGGAAACCCATCATCAATCAGCCAGTAGCCGACATGGGCCGTCCGATCCCGCGGACCGCGACGTGCCGCGGCTTCGCGTGCCAGCTCGATCGCGTAAGACGCAACCTGTTCCTCGGTGCTGGGGCTGTGCTTGGCGACGTACTCGACGATATGGCGGTAATGATCGCGCGTAGCGAAATCCATATCGGTGTACGCGTCGGCAGGATCCGCGCGCAGCGTATGTTCGACCACACTGAGCGTCTCGACGAACTCGCGCCAGTCCATCGAGCCCAGGAACCGCAGGCTGACGATACTGTTGCCGATGGAAACCTGATCTGAGGCCTGGTTCTGCCCCTCGATCTGGACCAGTTGCTCGATCGTCACGCCCTGCTCGCTCAGGCGCTGCTCCACCCAGTTCATGACGAACGACAGCGCCGGATGACGCCCCTGGATGCGGCGAATGAACTCGGCGACGAAGGCGCTGGTGAAGACAATCCGGGCGCGCGCCAAGTCCGCCAGCACCAGGACCAGGTCACCGGGGTTCTTCTCGACGACCTGGAGCATCCGCTCAGCCCATTCGTGGGCGAGGTCGCGGTCCTTGCGGCCGGCTGCCACACGGGACGCAACCCGGCGGAGATTCTCGATCAGCGCCAGGCGGAGCATGATCGGAATCGCCCACAACTCACCGAGCTTGAGGGTCTGAATAGACTGATACGCCGAGATGAAACTGGTCAGGCTGGCCGAGTCGATGCGGCCGTCCACATGCGAGATCAGTTCCAGCGCCAGGTCGTAAACGCGGGGATAGCCGGCCCGTGGCCCGTTGGCGAGCTGGGGCAATTCGATGCTGTAGCCCTTGGGGAAGTGCCGACGGGCGGTCCGGATCTGTTCTTCAATGAGGTAGAAGTTATCGAGTAGCCACTCACCGGCGGGCGCGGTGCGGCGGCCACGTTCAACTGCCTTGGACACCAGGTCGTAGGCAGTGCGCAGGACGGCTTCGTTTTCTCTCAGGCGCGGCAGGAGGCGATCGGGTCCGTTGCGTTCAGCCAGGGTATGCCACCCCGCCAGGCCGTTCGCATGACGTTCCAGTTGCTCAACACTGAACAACTCCGCGCGCAGCGGCTGCTCATCCCGCGCAGCCCGCAAGCGCATATCCTCATTCGTCTGAAGCCGTTCGATCAGCCGGCCCCTCATTTTCCGTTTCGCGGTCAGCTGCAAGGCGTTTACTCCATAATGATTCAGTCCAACCCCCCCATGGCGCGCAGAGACGCTTCTGTATAAGGCAAACCGCCGAATTGTAAAGCTTTAACGGCTTTACCGCGACTGCCCATTCTGCATATTCCCCCCTGTCACAAGCAAGCTTTCCGCATGGAAGGCGCCTCGTGGCGCTTGCGACACACACCGTTAATCTGGAGGAAGTGCACAGACTGCTTAATCTGGAGCAAAGATTTCACCAGTTCTTCCTCCTGTCAGGTGTGAGATATCTCCCGAAAACGTCTGCACAGCGCGAAATTTGCCGATTTTAGTTGCCCCGTTGCGAGGGTGAAGTATAGTTGGGTGCAAACGCAGTATCTGGGCTATTGCCCCGTTTGATGAAGCATCCTGTTTTTCGCAAGCGGGCGCCGGGCGGCGGAGAATTGCACCAATGATTCGACGAGCAGCAGCCTTCGGCGGTATCGCCGCAACGGTGGTCATGGCAGTCTCATTTCTCAGTGTGCTGGTGGCACGCAGTGTCAGCACCACAGCTGCCTATCCCAAGGCCCAGATCGATCTTCCCGCCCCCACCTTCACCCTCCAGGACACCGACGGACAACCCTTTTCCCTCTCAAGCTTGCGCGGCCAGGTCGTCGTCCTGATGTTCACCGACCCCCGCTGCCCCGTCTCAAACGCCTACAACGAACGGATTAACGCACTGGTTAAACGATACGAAAACGAGCCGCGCGTGGCGTTCGTAGCCATCTCCAGCCGGCCCAACGCTGGCAGCACCCAAAATCTCCAGGAGCTCCGCGTCCAGCGCAATGCACTGGGACAGACCTTCCCTACCTTGATCGACCCGGATGGCGCCACCGCGTCCGCGTATGGCGTGACGCTGACGCCGACCTTCTACGTCATCGGGCCGTATGGCATGCTCCGGTACGCCGGCGCATTCGATCAAGGCACACACACCAAATCGCTTGAGCCGGGTTACGTCGAGCGTGCCATCGCCCAGGCACTGCGCGGAGATCCCGTGGAGGTTCGGGAAACGCGTGCCTTTGGATGTCCCCTGCGTCCTAGTTAACAGATCAATGCGGCTTCGGAGGAGGGCCCCAGGCACTTGCAGATCATGCTGCGAGTGCCTGCTTCGTTTAGGGCACCCGTGATCCCGCGGGTCAGACGCTTTCCGGCGCCGCAGCGGTGCGTGGCGACTTAAACACCTTGAACAGGTACCACAGACTGGGCACAAGTACCAAGGCGCCAACCGGTACGCTCAAGACCAGGAATCGGATGGTTGTGATCGGACCGGCTGCGTCGACCAGCAACAGATCCGGGTAGACCAGATACGGCTGTTGGGCCAGTCCCCATCCCAGCAGCAGCACAACCACCTCCCCGGCTGCGAAATAGCGGGCAAGGATATATCGACGACCGAATACCGCCCACGCCGACAGTGCAAACAGCACCAATCCGCCAGCCAGCACCGGCCAGACGCTTATCAGTGCCTTCACGAAATCCGGCGCCTCCACCCATGCCAGCGCCAGCACACCCATTGCCAGCGCTGCGGTGCTGGTGCCGCCAATGATCGCTCGTCGGCGGAAATCTTCACGCAGGTCCCCCTGCGTCTCGGCGCACAGGTAGACGGCTGCCAGGTAGGCGCAGGTCGCCAGCGCCAGCAGTCCACACGCCATTGGATACGGCGCCAGCCACGGCAGCGTACCTTCCAGGTGCACGGTGCGGTTCTCATCGAACCGCACCTGACCGGCGGTCAACACGCCAAACACCGCGCCCAGCAGCAGCGGTGAGATCACCGAGGCCACACCAAACACCGCCCCCCACAGGGCTGCCGGATCCCTGGGAACATCCCCAGCCGCCGTCCCCTCTCCACTGCGCCTGCCAAACCCACGGAACACAAAGGACGCTCCGCGCAGCATGATTCCCACCAGGGCCAAGTGAAATGGGATAAACAGGGCAATGCCCAACGGCGCATATCCATACGGGAAGGCCGTAAACAGCACGACAATCACAAAGATCAGCCAGACATGGTTCGCCTCCCACACCGGCCCCATGGCGCGCACGATGGCCTCACGCTGCTGCTGCTTGCGCGGGCCACGGGCAAACAGGTCCCACACGCCGCCACCAAAATCGGCGCCCCCCAGCACGGCGTAGGCCATCAGTCCCACAAGGGCTAATCCGGCTGCGATGTAGATCCACGTTTCGTCGTTCATGTCAGTTGCCGATTGTTACGGGTTATTGAATTTTTGTTGTATACGACTGTGGTTCACGCATGAACCGCGACTTCCTGCGGCGCTAAAACCGGCTGACCCTGTTCGGGCTTCCGGCGCAGGCTATAGAGAATCAGGATGACCATCGCCCCCAGTACCGCATACAGAACGGTAAATCCGAAGAACAATTGCGGTACGCCACCGGCTGAGGTCACCGCATCGGCGGTGCGTATACCGGGGTATCCGATGGCCGGATTCGGCTGAATAACCCACGGCTGTCGACCGACTTCGGTCACGATCCAGCCGGCTTCCAGGGCAATGAACCCCAGTGGCGTGCAGAACACCAGCAAGGGCGCCATCCATCGCAACGCCAATGCCCCTTCCGGCCGTTTGCGGGACAGAACCCAGAACGCAATTGACACAATCAAGAGCAGCACACCGATCCCGACCATGATCTGAAACGCAATGTGCGTGATGTGAACGGGTGGCCGCTCATCGGCTGGGATGTCTGACAGCCCGGTGATGACCGCTGACGGATCGGTCGCAGCCAGAAAGCTCAACATGCCTGGGATCTCAATGGCGTATCGCGTCTCTTCCCGCTCATCATCCGGCCAGCCACCGATCCGCAGCGGCGCGTACGCCTCGGTGCGATACTGGCCTTCCATCGCAGCGAACTTGGCGGGCTGGGTGCGGTAGGTGAACTTGGCGAGCAGGTCACCGCTGATCGGCTGGGCAATCGCGGCAATCGCCCCCACCGCCATTGCCACGCGAATGGCTGAGCGGTGATACGCATCGCGCTGTCCCTTCAACCATCCCCATGCATAAATCCCCGCGATGGCAAAGGCGACCGCCATGTAGCAGGACAGCGTCGAGTGCAGTGCCATCGCAAACCAGCCGTACTGTTTGTAGACGGCGATGGGATCTGTCAGCAGCACCCGGCCGGCTTCATCCAGCATGAACCCCACAGGCACCTGCATCCAGGTGTTGACCCCCACCACCAGGATGCCCGACATCGCCCCTGAAATCGCGATCATCACGCCGGCGAAAAAGTGTGCCCATGGATTGATGCGTCCCCACGCATACAGATAAATCCCGAGAAAAATCGCCTCGAGGAAGAAAGCAAATCCTTCCAGCCCAAAGATGTGCCCCACCGACGCCCCCATCACCTCCATGTACCCCGGCCACAGCAGTCCCAACTCAAAGCTGAGCGCCGTCCCTGAAACAGCCCCCACCGCAAACAGCAGCCCCGTGGCCTTGGCCCACTTTTTGGCCAGCTCCATGTAATGAGCCTTGCCCGTGCGCAGATATCGCCACTCGACCACCACCATCAGCAGGGGTAAGCCAATGCCAATGGCTGCAAAGACCATGTGGAACACCAGGGAAAGCGTCATCTGCCATCGGGCTGCCAACAGTGTGTCCATGCCACTCCTTTCAACCAGTTACAATTACAGGATGATAGTGATGCTATTCTGCGGTGATGATGGGTGCAGATGTGTAATTTTGCCGCACTCAAGGCATAGTGCACTTGGAGTGTGCTATTTACCCGTTCCCTGGGACCAACATCCGAACCTTGAAAGGATGTAATCCTGGCTAGGCGTAGAAACAGGCCCATCCGGTCATAAGCGACGCGACTTGAGCCTCCCTCTTTCCTCGGCTATCATGCAGTGTTCCACGGCCGGATACCCAAGTGGATTAAGGGGACGGATTGCAAATCCGTTATTCGCGGG
>CAZSJB010000139.1:0-7381 GCA_964606625.1 uncultured Tepidisphaeraceae bacterium
GAGCGCCTGTAGACGTTCAGTGAGCAGCTTCTGTCGGCGGGTTTCGATCTGCTGTCGCAGGGCGAGAGCCTTGGCTTCGAGCTCACGACGCGTATCACCGCCGTTGTCGGTGGCGCGGGCGAGCGCGTCGCTGTAGGCCTTGCGCGCCTCGTTCATTTCAACCAGTTGTTTTTCGAGTTCGGCTGCGAGCTTCTTCTGTTCCTCGGGCAGTTTTTGCAGATCCGGGGCGGCTTCAGCGAGCTGCTGCTGCAATATGGCGATGCGCTCTTCAGTGCGCTTCTGATCCTCAGCAAGGCGCTTTTCGCTGGTGCGGATTAATTCTTCCATCCCCCGGATAGCGTCGGCGTAAATGAGGTCATTGCCCACGACGCTGCGACGCGCTTCGATCTGTTCTTCCAGGCGGGCGATCGAAGCGCGCAGCTCTTCCACCACTTCCTTGGCGGGCGGATGATCGGAGGCGATCGCCGCGTTGTAGTGGCGCCGCTGGATGTCCAGCAGGGCCGTGAGGTTCTGGAGCTCAGGATCGTTTGCCCAGACTTCGTTCTGGCGGGCGATAAGCTGCTCGTCGAGCTTGCGCTTGAGGGCATTGATGGTATCCAGCTGCTGCTTCTGCGAGTGGATCAGTTCATTGATGAGCTGGTGGGTCGTGTCCTGAAGAATATTGGCGACGGTGACGTAGCCTTTCATTTCAGGAACGTCAGCCATCTGGCGGTTGACCTGCTCGATCTTGGCTTCGAGCTGCGCAATGGCTGCGTCCATGTTTTCACGGGTGCGGGTAATCTCAAGATTGTCAGCCACCGCAGTGACCTGGAGCCGCTGGTTGAGGAGCTCCAGTTGCTCCTCCATCTGGCGCAGTTCCAGATCATCCAACGCCAGTGCGTTGCCACTGTTGGGCTGGTTAGCGCTGGTAGCGCGAGCGGCAGCCTCGCGCATGCGTTCAATCTCGACCTGCGCCTGGCGTGCCGCTTCCTCGGCTGCGCGCCATTCTTTTTCCAGGGTGGCGATTTCACGCTTGAGGGCAGCCAGCTCCGCGGGGGTGGTGGGGCGATCGTCCTGGCGCTTGAGTTCATCGAGACGGGCTTGCAGGCCGGTGATTTCCTCGTGAACCAGGCGGAGATTGGCTTCCACCTCGTCGGCATTGTGGCGGGCGTTGTTGTACTGATCGATCAGGCGACGGTTGCCTTCAAAAAGGGCCAGGAGCAGGGCGTGCAGACGCTGGGAATCGGCTTGGGGGTTGAGGCTTTCGATGCTGAGCTGGATCGATCCACCATTGCTGTTGAGCCACGCCTGGCGGGAGCGTTCAACGAGCAGGGCGTAGGCCTGGGGATCGGCTAGGAATCCTTCTTCCACATTGCCGTAGTGTTCGCGAAGCTTGGCCTTGGCGCGTTCACGCGTCGAGGTCAATTCGCTGCCGGACTGGTCAGACAGCAGTGCGCTCTGCTGCTCGAAGAAGGCATTGCGGTGGGCGGAGGGCTGATCGCGGAGATTCTTGAACTCCAGGCTGCCGTTGACCACCGCTGCGACGGGCACGGTATACCAGATTGCAGCAGCGGTGGCTGACGCGGTGATGAGCATCATCACGAACAGCAACGGCACGCTGAAGAACCAGCGGCGCTTGCGCTGCGGACGATCTTGTTCTTCAAAGAGAACGGCAGGACGTTGGGCGCCATTGCGTGTCTTTTTGGACTGCTCCTTGTCCTGTGCCGGTTGAGATTCATGGCTGGCTGTGGCGCTGGCAGGAGCGTCTTCGATGTGAAGATCATCGAACGGATCGTCGCTCACATCATCCTGACTGGACCAGTCGGGATCGGCGTCGTCGTGATCGACAGGTTCGTGTGCCAGCGAGGCCTCGGCCTCGGCAAGATCGGCATCAGTGGGCGGAATGTGCGGCTCGGATGGCGCCTTGGTCTGCCCTTGTGCGGCGGCACCAAAGAATGGATCGTCTTCCGGGGGGGCGCCAAGCTGCGAGAAGACATCCACCTCCTTGATCTGCGGCAGGGCTTCTCCCTGGACGGCAAATGGATCGTTGTACTCATCGGCTTCCGCAGCCGGAAGATCCTCGATGGGCAGCGGCTGCTGGCCGAAGGGCGCACCGCGCGGCGTGGCGCGACCGCCGCGCGCCGGTGGAGGCGGTGGAGGCAAATCGCTCAGGGACAGGGGCGCGCCACCGAGGAAGCCCCATTGGTTGACGCCGTGATCGAACGACTTGTCCTGTTTTGCCGACGGTTTCTCAGCCGGCGCTTCAGCAGCCGGGGCTTGCGGTTCGGTTTCGGATTCAGTTTCTTCTTCCGCTTCGGCTGCGGGTTCGGTTTCATCCAGGGCCGCCGGCGCGTCTTCTATCGGCGCAAGCTCGTCGAGGTCATGGTCCTGGCTGACCGGTTCGGCGGCTTGTTCGGTTTCAATCTCGGCGAAAATATCGTCATCTTCGCTTTCGCGGGCGGGCTCATCGAATGCGGGGGTATCCGCCAGGTCGAACGGTTCCTCCGAAGCCTGCGCCCCGGTAGTACCGGTAGTATCTGACACCTCTTCCAGATCGAGTTCGGCAAAATCATCCGCCTTCTCGATTGATGTCGCTGGCTGATCGACGGATTCGGCAAGGGGAAGCACATCCGCAGCGGACGCTTCGTCCTCGTCGTCCGATTCATCGGTAGTGTCAGCCGCGGGTTCAGCATCGAGGTCAACCTCAGACGCGGTGTCAGACGCTTCTGCGGCGACGTCTTCGTCTTCAGAGGCGAAATCGTCGCTGACCAGATCGTTGGCCGGAGGTTCGAGATCGGCGACGGGCAAGGGCGTGTCGTCGAGGTCCGCCTCGGCTGAGGCGCGTTCGGGCGATTCCTGTTCCTGTTCTTCGACAGGCTCGGGAGAATCGGCGGCGAAGGCGTGAATCTCGCGATCAAACCCGGTGTCGGTGAGGGCATCCGGATCCGGCTGATCGACCGGGGCCAGGGAAAGCTCGGGTTCGAGGCTTTGGGCGGATTGGGGGGTGGGTGCGGTAGGCTCGATGGTTTCAGCATCGAGTTCATCAGCCTCGCCAGCCGAGGGGGCAACGTCGATATCCGTTTCGGTTTCGGACTCGGCCTCAATGGGCCCGTTGGCTTGTTCAGTCTCTTCCTCGGTGGGTTCTTCGATGGCGGTTTGTGCGCCTAACGTAACGGTATCGCTCGAGGCATCCGTCGGGATGTCGTCTGATATGGGTTGGGCATCCAGATCGGGCGGGGCTGATGCCTCTTCGTCTTCGACGTCCGCTTCGGTAGGCGAAACGATCGGCGCATCGACGATCTCGTCGGAGATGGTTGGAGGTGTCCTGGGTTTGGTTTTGAAAACCGGAGGCAGTGCGTGGGTTGCTTCGGGATCGTGGGGAGAAGGCTCGGCTTCGAGGTCGAGATCTTCCGCCAGGTCGATCTCGGCCTCGGTGGCGGGGGCCTCCTCGTCCAGCAGGTCGAGCTCTTCCACGCCGGCAGGGGCAGGCTGGGGTTGATCCTGCATCGGCGTGCCGACAGGCGTTTCTTCAGCGGTTTCTTCTTCTACTTCCGCAGCTGCTTCATCAGAGACAAACTCCAGGTCTGTCTCAGCAGCTGCGGTCTCTGCCTGATCTGCGGGTTGTTCTAGCTCATCCGCGAGGGGGATTGCCTCGTCAACAGGAGCAGTTTCCGTTTCGTCGGCTTCGTCTGTCTCGATGTCTTGCGGCTGGGCGGGAACCGAAGGCACTTCCTGGCGTGGTTGGACGATGTCGACCGCAGCCGCCTCGGACTTGTCCTCTGTGGCCAGCGGAATCGCTTGGTCGAGTGGTTCGAAATCCCCTTCATCCGCATGGAGGGGGATTGCCTCGTCAACAGGAGCAGTTTCCGTTTCGTCGGCTTCGTCTGTCTCGATGTCTTGCGGCTGGGCAGGGATCGAAGGCACTTCTTGGCGCGGTTGGATCAGGTCGTCTATCGCCGCTTCCTGTTCCTCGTCCGTGTCGAGCGGGATCGGGGCGTGGGATTGGGCAGGCACCGGGGGTTCGGCTGGCCGGACGGGCTGGTCTGCCTGCTCCTGCTCCAGACGCTTGGCGATGACCTCGGGAGGCTCCTCCATGAGCGGCGCGGTGCCCACGAGGTCTTCCAACTCGTCGAAGTCCGCCTCCAACTCGTCGACCGGGACAGGGCCCGTGGGGATCTCCGATGCCGGGCCGTAACGGAAATCCGTCTCGCCGATGCGGATGACATCGCCGAAGTCGAGCTCTTGCTGGTGGACTTTCCGGCCGTTGACGAACGTTCCGGTGCGCGATCCGAGGTCGCGGACAAACCGCCGGCCCCCCATCTCAAAGATGACGGCGTGGGCGGTGGAGGCACTATCTTCCAGCAGCGAGATATCGCAGGTGGGACGTCGGCCGATGAGAGTGACCCGCTCATCAAGCCGGACGGGGATTTCAACGCCGTCGACATTGAGCTGGCCGGGAGGGGCCTTGGTGTCGCGGGGACGCGTCTGCCACGCCGAAGGAATGGTCAGGCGGAAGGTGAAGGAACCGATCTTGATCAGATCGCCATTCTTGAGATCCGCTTGGCGGATCTGCTCGCCATTGACGTACACATGCGTTCGGCTGGCCAGGTCGCGGATGTAGATCTTGCCATCCGAATTGATGATCAGGGCATGGGCTTTGGAAACCTTGCGTGAAATCAGGTGCAGATGGGCAATATTGCGCGAACCGATCAGCAGAACGGGACGACGCAGCGGGATGGGCGGTTTACCGGTATGCGCTCCCAATGGAACCAAAGCCGGCATTGTCATTGAACTGCTTGCCACAGTTGAACTTCCAGCAAAAGGCACTCGGATGCCCGTACGCAACCCATTACGCTACGGATGGTAAAGAGGCGTCATCCGAACAATCAGCCAAACCCTGCGCCAATAAAACGACATAAACAGGGGGGATGTTCGCTGCCGCGGCTACGAAATCCCACCTGGTGTCGAAGGCGCCTGACGCCATCCAACACGGACCAGTCAGTTTATCAGAGAATCAGGCTGCGTCGAAGGAAAAACGCCCCTCGCAGCAGGATAACAGGTTATCGGTCCTTGGCTGAGGTGTTGCCCGGTGCCCTGGTCAGCGGAAATGCCAAGCGGATTTTCCGGCCGAATCTCAAATATCTGCCGGTGGCAGGACTAGGAGTTTTCCTGCTGGATGCGCGGTGCCTGGGGGGACTCGCGCGCGCCGGGATGATTCTTGGCGTTCTGGTGACTCATGAGAATGCCCACGATCTGCGCCAGGTTCGCGATCTTGCGGTCCTGTATGCTGACGATGGTGAGCAGCTCGAGCACCACGATCAGGAAGAACGCCGAGACCACCAGGACGATCAGTGTGTGGTATTGAATCTGGAGCTTCATCGCCAGATAGGGGATCGCATCCGGCCAGAACGCCAGTGCCAGGAACGGCATTCCGATGAACAGGAAGATCAGCGTATACCGTTCTTTGAGGCGGTATTTACTGAGTCGCCGCACGGCCAGCAGCAGCAGGCTTGCTCCAATTGTCAGAAGAATCAACTGCAGCGGTTTCATCGTTACGTCCTTTACGGGCACGAAATGCGGAGACAATCCGCGGATCGACGCTGGCTTGCACCTCGGGCGCCTGCGGGGGTGGCGAACCGATGGGACTTTCGCCGACAGCGCCGTCAATCTTGGCAGCCGGCCAGGGTTCGCGCACCATGTCCAGTAGCAGGCAGGTGGTGACCTTGATGATATAGAAAATTCCCGCCAGCAGCGAAATACTGCTCTGGCCCGCTTTGCGCTGCCGCATGCGGACGGGCAGCTCGGCGATGCGATAGCCAGCCTTGTGAAGCAGGAGGATCACTTCCGGCTCGGGGTAATCTTCCGGGTACCAGTGTGCAAAGGCATGGATGACCTTGCGATTGCCTGCCCGGAAGCCGCTGGTGCAATCGGTAATCTTCAATCCCGTCAAGGACCAGATCAGCCCTCGTAACACATATGAACCGATCTTGCGGACCAGCGTCTGACGGTAGGTGGTCGTGCCGAGAAAACGAGAGCCTACGACCAAGTCGGCTTCATCCTTGGTCAGTTTTTCCACCAGGCGCAGGACTTCACTGGGACGGTGCTGGCCGTCGCCATCGCACTGCACGGCGATGTCATATCCGTGCATGGCGGCATAGCGATAACCGGTTTGCATCGCACCGCCGATCCCGAGATTGAACGGCAGGCTGACCACCGCCGTGCCGGGGGGCACCTGCGCTGCGGTGTCGTCGGTCGATCCGTCATCGATGACCACCACATCGAAATCCGGCAGTGCGCGATGCAGGTGTCTGACCAGCCGGCCAATCGAATCGCGTTCGTTGTAGACTGGTACGATCACCAGGCAGCGGAGAGATCGGTCCGTTTTGACCGCGCGCTTCTGCATAGAGTGTTCACTTCCAGAGTCCCCCCCATACATCGTCATGAACCGCGGCATGTCGGCCAGGCCGTTACATGCCGGAACCCACAATTTGAACAACCAAAGTACAAGGCTACGGTATCACGGCGGGCAGGGAGTTGCAATTGCGAATCAGTCCGGTTGGAGGCCTGGGTAAAGCAGGGCAGATGCGCGGTGCAGCGGGCTCAGGGAAAAAAGGCCCATTTTTGACATTGTCGATAACATGGCTGGCGGCAGAGCCCGTAAGTCATTGTCCTGTCAGCATTCGCGGGTTTCCTGACGGAAGATCCAAACGTGTATGAAACGCCGCGCGCATTTTTTGGGGCGACGATTAAGGTTATCGGACCGTTGACACCGATGTTTCTATTGCCTATTTAGTCGCCCCGCGTTGTTTGCGGGTGGTCTTCGTCGTGGCTCCGGGCTATGGGCTGCGATAACCGCAATCGACAGTTACACGCCAAGCCGTTCCAGCACACTGCGGTGGGCTATACGCACCAGCCTTGGTGCGTCCGCAGAACTCGTGCTAATTGCGTCAACCTGAGGGTTGCGTCAGCGGCAGAAGGGATTCTCACCATGCATCGTTTCTCCCCCGCGCTAGTGCGCTCACAGTTCGAGAGTCTCGAGCAGCGTCGTCTGCTCGCGAGCATCAACATTGCCGACTTCGGGGCGATCCCCGATGACGGCCAGGATGATTCGGCTGCGATCCAGGCTGCGATCGATGCTTCCAGAGCCGGTGATGTGATCAACTTCGGGCCTGGTACATACGATCTGCACTCAACGGTAAAGCTTCGCAGCAATCGTGAATACAAGGGATGGAATGCGACGCTGAAGCGTCACGGCGAAAACGTGTTTGCCCTTGAGACAACAGGGCACAACTACAACATCACCATTTCGTCGCTGACGCTCGATGGCGGTGGTTTCATGGTCAGTGGTGAAAACACCGCAGAAGCGCTGCTCATCCGCGACAGCACATTCAAGAACATCAGC
>CAZSJB010000139.1:7391-7680 GCA_964606625.1 uncultured Tepidisphaeraceae bacterium
CTCACCCGCAGCACGTTCCAGAACATCCTTGGCGAGACGGGAATCTACGGGTTCAAGATCTTCCATAACTCTGAGATCTCCCACAACTACTTCGAAGATGTCTTCGAGTGCATCCACACCTGGCATGACGCGGGCAGCAACTTCCGCGTGATTTACAACGAAGGTGTCCGCACGCGTCGCATGGGCATCGAGCTGCAGGGACACAACTCGAAGGACATGCTGGTCGAAGGCAATCGGTTCCGTGACTGGGTTGATCCCTATCACGGCAGCTTCGGCCTGAGCATCATGA
>CAZSJB010000140.1:0-7665 GCA_964606625.1 uncultured Tepidisphaeraceae bacterium
ATGCTCACGCACCGTGTGGATGCTCAAGTTCAGGTCGTGCGCAATCCCCTTGGGATGACGACCCGACAGCACCAGCATCAGCACATCCCGAAGCCGCGCCGGTAGTCGCTTGACACGGTTATTGAGATCAGGCGTGAACTCCGGCAGGCTGTACCATCCCTTGGCTGCCAGGCGATACAGTTCGCTGGTCGCCAGTTTCACCAGTTCCAGGTCGCGGTGACTGAGCAGACGCGACTTGCCCAGGCGGTGCAGCGCAAACCCGGTCATGGCGCCCGGTTGCAGTTCATCCAGCCGGGCCCACGCCACCACGCCGTCGCGCAGGTTCATCTGCGCCCCCCAGTCATTGAACGGACCATATTTTTTATGAGCTTCGGAGGTGGGCATCGCCTCCCGCTGGGTCAGCAGATCGACCTTTGCGGTGCGACATATCGCACCGTCGCAGTAGGGATCGGCACGAATCGTGTGAGGAATCATCACGTTCCGGGCGTAAAGGGAAAAAGGCTCCGTCGTGCTGCTGAGCATGTGGGTGGAAATAAACCGCGGCGAAAGATGCGGCAGCCACCCGTCGCAGACAAAACTGAATCCCAGGGTCGCCCCGACCAGCTTTTCAATTCCCTCGATCAGCAACCGCCGTTGAACCGCCGGCTGGCGATGATGTGCAGCCACGTCCGCCATCAACCGCATAACGGCGATGATCTCGCTCTGCGTCAGATGCAGACGTCTGGACATGCTCATCCCCTTTTTCGCGTCTCAGAAAGATAAAACGCACCTGCGCCATCCGCAACAGGATTCCGAAAAAAGATGTGCCCCTTTTTTCGGGGATATCCCCTCAATTAGGGGGATTGTTGACCTTCCAAAGTGAGCTATACTCGCCTTGGCTGAATGGCCCATGGGGGGACATCACGCGGCCAGGGAGCGGATGACACGGGGTTCCCCCGTGTCATGCTCAGGATGGGTGGGAAAGGTGACATGCACCGCATGTCACCTTTTTTAATGCGCTGATTTTACCCGTTCGCAGAGAGAATGAGGCGGGGGGCAGAGAGTAATCCAACTTCTCCCTTACTGGTCTTCCGGCACGACAACAACCTTATCGAGCAACACGTAGTTACGGCCCTTGTATTCGGTGAGCATACCGGTGATGCGAAAGCGCACATCACGGTCGCGAAGCGCTTCGGCGGCGCGTTCCATCGCCATAAGCTTGAGGTTGGGAAGGATAATCAGGGGCGGATCCTGAAGCGTTCGGCCGTCGGATTCGAAACTGAACTCCATGTGTTGGCCGTCGGGGCTGGGAGTGAGGCGGCCGAGGCGATCGACGATGTAGCTCCCCTCCCGCATGACCGTGACCTGCGGCGCATGGGGAGCGAGAGCTCCGCTGCCGCTGGACTGATCGACACTGCTGCGCGTTTCGGTCGGCTGGATCGCCTGCTCGCCCTGCCCGGGTTGGAGCATTCGATCGAGCATCTGGTCGGCGGGCAGCGGCTGGGCGGAACCGGCATCCTGACCCAGGCACACCCCGCTCACGGCGAGAATCACACTGGCAACAGAGGTAATGGCAATTCGCATGCGTTAGCTCCTCAGGCGGTACTTTACCGCGCGGGCATTTCAGTACCATCGGCTGAATCACACACCCGGCAGCAGTCCCCAAGGAAGATCATTCTGGGCATTTTCGTCTATTTTTGAAAATTGCCAAAAAATTCGAACCTGCATTGATTGCCATCGTACACGTCATTGAAAGCAACCCGGCGACACCCGTCGCCCTTTTTGTTTCTGGAGCTATTACTCATGATTGCTGAAAAGCCCGCGGGCAGATTTACTGCCAGTGAAGCCATCCGGCAGGTGTTTGAAGACCCGGCTGCTCATCCCCAGCGCCTGGTACTGCGACCGGATCAACTTGTTTATCAGCCAACCGATCCCGCAGAGCATGTGTATTACATCATCCGCGGACAAATCAGACTGTTTCACTCACTGCCAGCCGGCGATCGGCTGATCGGCATTCTCGGACCGGGAGACTGGTTCGGATGTGTCGCGCTGGCCCGCGGCAGCCGCTCCAATCATCGTGCGATCTCGGCAGCGCCGACCATCCTCATCCAGGCCCACGCCGATCGCTTTCTCAATGCCCTGACCCGCCATCCCGTGGCGGCAATCGAACTCAGCCGCAATCTCGCCCAGAAAGTCATCAGCGCCCACGAAGATGCAGCCGGATTCATCTTCGAAGACTGCACCGAACGCCTGATCAAAACTCTGTTGCGATTTGGCGCCTCCGCTGCCGGGCAGCGCGTCCCCGAAGGGGTCATGGTGCGCGTTACCCATGAACAACTCGCCCAGGCAATCGGCGTGGCGCGGGAAACTGTGAGCTTGACCCTTACCCAGTTGCGCCAACAGAATCTCATTCGCACCGGACGCAATCGACTGACCTTCGATCCCGCGTCGCTGGCTGCGTATTTGCATGAGCGCAACGGGCGGACCGCTGCCAACCCCCTGAATTAAGCTGTCGATCGTCAGCCGATTCCCCCGAGGGATGGAATCCCCATCCACATGATCGGCTGATGCACACCATCAGCGACTCAAGCGAACGCGTCCATTCGGCCGATAATGTTGAGTGAGGGCGGGCAATTTGTGCGCCCGCCTCCACTCACACCCTCGCCAGAATTGACCTTCAATGAATACTGCATCCGCATCCTCATTGATTGAATCGCTTGAAGCTCGCACGTTGCTGTCCGCCCTGCCCTACCCTTCAGGACAAGGGCCGTTGCAGCATCGCCTCGTCGCCACCGTCGACTTCAATGCGGACGGGCAGAAAGACCTGCTGTGGCAGGATCATTCCACCGGTGAGATATACATTGAAATCGTCACCGATATCGCCAATCCAACCCCGACCTACACCAAGCACACGGTCGGCTGGCTGGACGAGCCGGATCGCTGGACACTGGCAGCGGTCGCCGACTTTGACGGCGATGCCAGCAAGCCGGACCTGCTCTGGTTCGACAACAAAACACGTCGCGTGGCGCAGTGGTTGGTCGTAGGCATGAAAGCCACCCAGTTCCGCTGGATGAACACCAACCCCGTTGCCGAGGGCTGGCGGATTGCCGGCACGGGCAATTTCGACGGCGATCACGATGCCAGCGACATCATCTGGCGCAACTACGAAACCGGGAAGCTGTGTATCTGGCTTGTCTCCCACACCGACACGCCGGGCGGTTATGTGATGCTCGACGGCCCTTCGGACCTGAACTGGGCTCTGGAAGGTGTCGCCGATTTCAACGGCGACAACAAACCGGATCTGGTCTGGCGCAACTATGCCAACGGGAAGCAGGCCATCTGGTTCATGGACAACACCAAGGTCACCGGCTACTACATGCTGGACCGCTTCCACTCTACCCCGCAAGCCTGGGACATCGAGGGCATTGGGGATTTCACCAACGATCTGTGGGATGACATCGTCTACCGCAACTACCTCACCGGTGAAGTGCGGGTCTGGGGCATGCAGAACACCACGAAGCTGAGCGAGCGCACGCTCATGACGCGCCCGCTGTAAGGTGCATCAGCCGTGCATCGCGCTGGTATCCCTGGATCACCTTACAGCGATTCCACGCAAATATTCGTGTTGGTGTAGATGCAGATCTCACCGGCGATCTTCAGCGATGCCTCGACAATGCTTCGAGCATCGAGACTGGAGTGCTGTAATAGCGCCTTGGCAGCGCTGGTGGCATACGCCCCGCCCGAGCCGATGCCGATGATCCCGTCGGTGGGTTCGATCACATCGCCGGCGCCGCTGAGAATCAGGCTGGTTTCTCGATCGACGACCGCAAGCATCGCTTCGAGGCGGCGGAGCATGCGGTCGGTCCGCCAGTCCTTGGCCAGTTCGATGGCGGCCTTGCGGGTGTTGTCGGGAAAATCGCCGAGCTTGCGCTCGAAGCGCTCCAGGAGGGCAAACGAATCGGCTGCACTGCCGGCAAAGCCGACCAGCACTTTTCCCCCGCCGATCCGGCGGATCTTCACCGCATCCCCCTTGGCCACCACCTGGCCCAGCGTCACCTGCCCGTCGCCTCCCAGGGCCACCTGACCATCCCGCCGTACACTCAGAATCGTCGTTGATCTCGCTGCCTTCATCGCCATCAGTTAAAGTCTCCTTGTCGGCCGAGTATAGCCGCATTTGCCCGATCCATGCACCATGCCTCTCAGCTTTGATTCTCCGATCGCCCTTGGGATCACAGCCGCCCTGTGGAGCGTGATTCTCATCACGGCAATCCTCCGGCGCGTACGCCTGCCCCTGCCGGCTGCGATCTGCCTGTCAGCCGGATTGTTTCTGCTGGTGCCGGCTGCCGGACGCATGCACCTGCAACTTCCGGCGCCGGGGCAGACGGTGGTAATGGTCGATCTCTCTCCCAGTACCCGCACCGCCGCCTATCGCGATCGATCGACGCTGGATCACCGCATCCGCACCTTGCTCGACGGCGCTCCCCATCGCACCCTCTATTTCGCGGAGGCTCAGCACGAAACGATCACCGCCAATCCCCTGCCCGATCTGCCTGCCGACCGGACGCGCTTCATCCCACCCACCGATGCCAGCGCGATCGTGCTTTTCAGCGATGGGCAATTTGACCCGCCCGCGGACGCTCCGCCGGTCTTTTGCGTGATTGATCCGCAACTGGCCCAGACGCGCGATGCCTCGATCCAGGGTCTGCAATGGCAAAACGAGCAGGCCATCATCACCCTCCACAACCAGGGCGACACCCCCCGGCAACTGACCTGGAATGGCCAATCCGCTGTTGTAGATCCCGGCCACCATCGTCTCTTCCTCAGCCCGACGGAGGTTGGCGCTTCCATAACCGCCCATCTTGATCCAGCCGACCCCTGGCCGGAAAACGATCTGCTGACCCTCTCTCCACCTTCACCCACGGAAACAACGCGCTGGTGGGTCAGCCGACGCCCTGCACCCTCGCCGCAGTGGCAGTCCATCACGCCACAGCAGCTTCCCACATCCCCCAACGATTGGCTGAACGCAAGCATCGTCGTGCTGGATAACCTCTCAGCCGACGAACTCACGCTGCCACAGCAGCAGCGGCTATTCCAGTATGTAGACGACCTGGGCGGCGGGTTGATGATCCTCGGTGGTGATCGGGCCTTCGCAGCCGGGGGCTACGCCAGCACCGCGATTGACAGTCTCTCCCCCCTGGCCAGTCACCCTCCCCAGCCAACACGTCACTGGCTGATCCTCACCGACGCCAGCGGCTCCATGGCCCAGCAGCCGGACGGCAACGCAACGCGCCTCCAAATCGCCACCTCCGCCATCCTCGCCGCCCTGCGATCGTTGCCGCCGAACGATCTGGTCACCCTGGGCAGCTTCGCCCAGTCCGTCCGCTGGTGGATCGAAGCAACGCCAGCCAGCGAGACCTCGCATCACCCCCTGCCCCCGCCCGACCTCCATCCGCGCGGACCCACCAACCTCCAGGCCGCCCTGCAACAGACGCTTGTCGCCGTTGATCCAGCCCTGCCGACCGATCTGCTCCTGCTGACCGACGGCCAGGCCACGCTCGACGACGTTGACACATTCATCGATGCCATGCGTCAGCGCAACCTGCGGCTGCACCTGCTGGCCACCGGCAGTGGCGATGCGATTCCTGCGTTGGAACAAATCGTCATCGCTACCGGCGGGCAGATTCTCCGCGAATCGGATCCACGACGCTGGATCGATCAGACACGCGCGCTGGCGCAGCAGGCGATGCCCGATCACGTGATTCATGCGCCCATCCGGGTCACATCAGCCGATGCGTCCTTGCCGTTTGCAACCGAGACGGCGCAGTTGTGGAACCGTACCTGGCTGAAAGATGAAGCAGCCGTACTGGCGACGACCACGCACGCATCCGTCGAGGTGCCCATGATCGCGCGATGGCAGGCGGGTAACGGACGCGTGCTCGCGGCTGCGTATCCGATGGCCCCGTCCAGCGCAGCGGTACTGGCAGAGTCGATCGCAACGCCTCCGTACGATCCACGATTTGCCGTGCGGTGGACGAGCGGCAAAACCTTGGGCGTGAGGATCGATGCTCTCGAGAATGATCAGTATCTCAACGAGCTTTCGCTGACCCTGGAGCTTGCGCCAGCTAATGCGCCCTCGGATGCGGTGCGTTGGCCCATCCCCCAGCATGCGCCAGGCGCATATGAAGTTGAAATCCCTGCACCGCGCCAGCCCTCGATCGCAACGGTTCTGCATGAGGATCGCGTGGTACACCGCTGGGCCGTTCCAGGACGCTATCCTGCGGAGTTCGAGGCAATTGGTCTGAATCGAGCGACTCTCACCCGGCTGGCTGAGCGCACTGGCGGACGCATGGTTGAACCAGAAGATGATCATCCACTGGCCCTGCCGCGGCGTTACCAGCGCATCGACACCACTGCCGTTTGCGCGGCTGCCGCAGTGGCATTGATGGGAATCGGTCTTCTGCTGTGGCGGCGCATGTAAGGAATCTGGGCCACAGCGCGCGGCGTGCCGGAGTCACCGGTTGCCCGAAGCCGCCGCATCGGCTGCATGGATCTCTTCGATTGCCTCATCCACTTCCTTGGAATCGAAGATGCCCAGTTCTTCCAGCGCCATCAGCGCCGCCTTCTGCTCGGCGGTCTTCTTGTTGGGCCCCCATGCAGTGGTGAAGCGGCGGCCATCGATGGCAACACCGACTTCAAAGCACTTGCTGTGATCGGGGCCTTTTTCATCCAGCAGTTCGTAGATGGGGGTTGCGCCGAACAGCTTCTGGGCATGCTGCTGGAGAACCGCCTTGTAGTTCATCTGGTGGGCGTTGGCGGCGATGGCTTCGATCTTGGGCGTGATCGTCCGCAGGACATATTCCTTGACCGCCTCGAATCCCCCATCAAAGTAGATCGCAGCCACGACCGACTCATAAACCGCCGCCGCCAGGCTACTGGGCAGCGGCTGGCGCGAGCTGATCCCCTTGCCGGTGATTAACAGGTCAGTCAAGCCGGTTTCGTTGGAGATCTCGGCGCAGGTACGGCGCGACACCACCGCAGATTTGATCTTGGTCAGGTCGCCTTCAAGGTACTCAGGGAAGCGTTTGTACAGATCTTCACAGACGATCAGATCCAGGACCGCATCCCCCAGGAACTCCATGCGCTCGTTACTCTTAAGGCGTGAATCCGCAATGGATGCATGCGTCAGCGCTTCTTCAAGCAGCCGCACATCCTTGAACTTGTATTGCAGGACCTCTTCGGCCCGCTGGCGTGTTTCCTCGGTCACGGACAGTCTCCGATGCAGGATGAAATACTCTGGATGCAATGCATCGGCCAAGCCCCGCCAGGAGAAGGAATGCGAACTTCGACGATCGATGCCATCTGAAAGCGTCTTGTCGCTCCAGGATCGATCCGCGAAGCTGGAATTCCACCCCAGGCTGCTCACCAGATGCAGACAAGAGAACCGTACCCCCAACTCAGAAAACGGTCAAACATCATTTTGACCTCAGCCGCCCCTGCGGAGGTTTCAGGTGTGCGGTGGATCCGATGGCACGGAGTAGTCCTGCTCATCCTGATCATCAGGATCCACGGGAATCTGGTACGCCCCATCCAGCCATTTGCCCAGGTCGATCAGGCGGCACCGATCGCTGCAGAACGGAAAGTACGAAGGCTGGTTCGAACTTTCGTCAGGCTGGCGAACGGGCTTTT
>CAZSJB010000141.1:0-7615 GCA_964606625.1 uncultured Tepidisphaeraceae bacterium
CATCCAGGATATCGGGATCAAGCAGAGCGGCGATTGTGCCAGCCATGCGTCCTTCGATCTTGAGGACGGCTGCGGCGTCGGCAGCCGCTGCTGGAATCCAGGTGAGTGGGCTGCCCGCTAAGCCCATCAATGCCCCGGACCCCGCTGCCATGCGCTTGGCGGTGGCAATCGCCTTATGAGCAATTTGCTCTGGAGTCAGCCCTGGGTGCTCCTCCCGTAACTGGGCGGCTTGGGCGCGGCATTCGTCGGGATCGGGAATCAGGAAACTCAGGATCTGGGTGAAGCGCATGGTTATATGGATGTACCAAAATGAGGCATCCGATGCTGCGCGGAATTAAGGAATTGCCGCAACCTGACCGGTTGTAGGGTGGACGACTCAAGTGCCTGTCCCAACAGGTCCGATAATCTGATAGATGCACGATCGGGTGATTCAGGCACTGGTGGAATCCGAAAACGAGGCAGCCGACGACCTGCTGGTTGAGGCGCTGCGTCGTGGTACGCCCCCGGAACAGGCTGCGGCGCTTGATGCCCTGATCCGACGTGAAAAGACCCACGGACTGGCGGGGGTGGTCGACCTATACGGCGATCTGCCGGATTCACTGAAACTGGAGGTGCTGCGTAACATCCGGTACTTCCACAGTGCGCTGCGAGAATGCGGCAAGAGCAGCGATACCAAACGACGCTTGGCGGCGATGGGGCTGATCGCCCGCGGCCGAGTTGGGCGGCTGTCGTATGTGCTGTCGGAGAATCTCCACCAGGCGGATGAGGTGCTGTCGAAAGCCGCCGTTGAGGCGTTGGTGGCGCTGGCCCGCTGGATTTCCAGCGAAACCCGCAATCTCCAGAAGTTGAACGATGATGAACGGAAGGTCGTGTATCGCGAGATCATGGACTGCCGTTCTGAGGTCGAGCAGACGATCGCGCGGGCGCTGGATGTGCATCGCGGCAAGCATGGATCGGAATTATTACGGGCGGCACTGCTGCTGTGTGACTGGCCGGCCAGTCGGACACTGGCGATCCTGCACACCACCAAGCATGCAGGGCAAAGCCCTATGGTCCGGCGACTGCAACAGCCGCCGGAGAGCGAGCATGTCGAAGCTTTTCTCCTGGGAGCCAGCCACGGGGGATTGCGGACACATTTCGGCGTGGCGTTTTCGCGGATCGATCAGGCGCCGGTGCTGGATGCGATACTCCGCAAGACCCATTGGCTGAAGGATCACCAATTGCAGCTTTGCATGCACCAGGTAGTGCGTGGCGTGTGGTGGGATGATCAGCAGTTGCCGGCTGACATTTCTCGACGTGATCCTGGGGAGGCAGTGCTGGTTGCCGAATGGGTGGCGGCTTCGGGGTTGCATGATGTGATGCAGGACGACCGCCTAGAGCAGATTTACCAGCGTGTGAAGGACGATTTTTCTGCCAAACTGCGCCTGTTACGGATTGCTTCGCGTCGATCGCGGAATGGATCGGTGCAGTTTCTCAAAGTGCTGCTTCAGGATTCAGACGAGCGGATTGTCCGCCTGGCGGTGCGGGAGATTGCCCGCCGTCGGCCGCTGGATTTTGAGAATGTGCTGTTGCGGTTGATGGCTGGCGGGACGGAAAGCATTCGCCGGGTGGTTAGCCGGGCAATCGGTCAAACGGGATTCGAGAATTTCTGGCAGCGCTTCGATCGCCTGGACAGAGCAACCCGCCAGAGCGCCGGGCGGGCCATGCTCAAGCTGCTGCCGGATGCGGTGGCGCGCCTCAGCCGGCGGCTGTTGACCGGCGCGGTTGAGCAGCGACTGAAGGCAATCCAGATCGCGCAGGAATTGGATCTGTGCAAGGAGCTTCGCGCCCCGCTGGTTCGCACCTGCACGGATCCGAATCCACGGCTGCGGAGCAAGGCGATACAGGCGCTGGGAACACTGCCCAAACTGCCCAGCGAAGTGTTGCTGGACCGCGTGCTGGCTGATCGGGATGCCCGCGTCCGTGCCAATGCGATCGAGGTGCTCGAGCGAACGATGCGCCGGGAGTACATTCCGCTGCTAACTGCCCGGGCACGCAATCGACAGGCCCATAACCGCGAGCGTGCCAATGCGATCAAGGCCCTGCACCGCATGCACGTGGGCACGGCGGCTCATCAACTGCTGAACATGCTCAGGGACGAGCGCGCAGAACACAAGATATCCGCGATGTGGGCATTGAAGCAGATCGGGATATGGCAGTTGCTGAACGAGGTTGCACGGCTTGCCAAGTTGGACAGTGATCTGAAGGTGCGTCGGTATGCGCTAACGGTATTGCGCGGTGTTGCAGAAATGGTGGCAGCGCAGCGCCAGAGGAGGTTGGCAGGATGATGCTGCTGCTCGCACAACAGATGTCACAGGACGAACTGATTCGCAGCCTGACTTCCAGCATGGACAAGGGAGGTGGTGACGCCACAGGAATCCTGGGAACAGCTGGGTTGATGCTGATGGGGGCCGTGGTGCTGATGCTCATGCTGGCATGGATCAGTTGGCGCAAGGAGCGAAAAGGGAACAAGCGTCTGAATCATCCCGGCAAGCTTCAACGGGAGATCATGCGCAAAGTCGGTATCCGGCCGGCGGAGATGAAGAAGCTTAAAACTTTTGCCGAGGAAGTAGACGTTTCCAGCCCGCTGGTATTGCTGTTGTGTCCCTCCCTGATGGCTGAAGCTGCCCGCAAACGTCGCAATCAGTGAATCCCTTCCACAAAAAAACCGGCCCGTCCGAGCGGGCCGGTTTTGAGTTCGATCGGTGAGGTCCAACGCCTATCGGCGGGCCTGATCAAAGTATCCGATGAAGTACAGGAACCGGTTCTGGTTGAGGATCGGGATGCTCAATTCCCGTGCCCGCTGGACAACGTCGAGATAGGCGTCAAGCTCCTGCTGAGCCTGTTCCATGCGGGCGAAGTTCAGCGGATCACGCAGTTCTTCAGAGGTGAACTCCGGAATTTGCGGTTCGGCCCCGAGGACCACAAAGTCGGTGTTGACCGTCACTTCATCCACCAGCCGGCCACCCCACTGGGTGATCAGCCGCTTGATCACTTCGGTATCGGCAGCGGTAGCGACGTCATTGTTGTCCAGGTCGAACTTGCCATACACCATGAAGCGATAGCGGGTGTTGGGGTCATAGACCAGATTGGCGATGATGTCACCCTGCTGGAGGATCGTGCCGGTTTGCTGGCGAACGATGCGGGCTTCGCTGCTGGTTCCACCCACCCGGACCACCTCGATCGAGGCCTTGCCCTGCGGCAGGATCGGATCGCCGGTCGGCGTCGTCGCGGTGGTGCGGGGCATGCCTTCCACGCGATCATAGACTTCGAATGTCAGACCGGGCACGACCTGATCGCCCGAACCCAGATCAATATAGACCGTGTTGTTGCCCGGGACACTGATGATTTGGCCATCTGCTTGACGCATGAGTGGCTCATTGACGTCAACGCGATAGCTGGCGAGCTTGCGCTGGACGGCTTCGAGCTGCTTGGCGAGTTCGCCGCGCTCCTGGCGGAGCTGGGCAAGCTGCACGTTGAGTTGCTCGACTGCTTCCTGAGCGCGGGCCCGTTCATCTTCGCGGGCCTGTTCAACAGCCTGAAGCGACTCACGAGATGCCTGCGAAGCAGCCGTGATTTCCTGGATGCGCTTCTGGGCTTCGGCGCGAACCTGCTCGATCTGCTGCTGCATGGCAGCGATTTCAGCTTCGTTGGCAGCCGCCGCGTCAGCCAGTTCCTTGCGTGTTGCTTCCAAGGTGGACTGGGTGGTCGCCAGTTGCTCGCGCGTGCTGGCATAAGCCTTGCCCAGGGTGGTGAGCGCGCCGATGAGGTTGTCATTGCTGCTGGGAAGAGAAACTTCCGTCTGCTGAGCAATGGTTTGGAGTGCGCTGGCTGCGCGTTCTTCGACGGTCAGCGGGTCAGCGCTGGGGCCGGCGATGGTGCGCGCCAGTTGATCGCGCTGTGCGATAGCAACCTCAATCAGCGGGGTGCTGGGCTGGACGCCGGGAAGGGCAGCTTGGCGGCGCACTTCAACCAGGGGGGCGAGGATTGGGCTGCTCCGGCTGGGATCACGGACAATGTCGGGAATAATGGTCTGTCGCACTTCCTCCAAGTCGCGTTCGGTCTTGGCGGCCTGGGTGCCATAATAAATGGCAAAGATCGTCGAAGTGACGAACAGGATCGCGAAGATAACAACGGCTGTAATAAGACCGCCGCGAGAGCCTGGATTTGCTGGGGGGGGCATACAAAACCTCCAAAACTGGTGCTGAGACCGGGTGAGTTATCTGTGTCGTGTGCCGCTGCCACGCAGGGGATCAAGCGGCCTGAAGGTTGAAGTCATCGGGATAACACCCGCACGCATGGTATCGACCCGGATTTCGGGAGGGTCTATCCCGTTCGCCCATCCGCCGTAAATCTACCGCCCACCGATAGGTACGGTCAAGAAATAGTGCGACAGGTGACGGGAAGGATAAATACCGGTGGACTTGCGGGGGAGATTCAGGGGGATGAGAGGCTGTTGAAAACGGCTGGAATCGGCTGGGAAAAGCGAGTTACAGCGAATAGACAAGATTTTGCTTGGCATGTTCCGGATGGGGGTATATATTCCATATGGATACCAAATAGGAGTTATTTTTTAATGTCGATTCCGAATTGGCTCTATAGGAGAAATGCGGAATGCATCCAGCCAGCCGGAAAGTGATCTTGGGGGCGCTGGGGACTGCGGCGGCGATGATGCCCGCAGGCGCGGCACTGGCAGACTACAAGGATGACCTCCGCTATACCCAGTTAAAAGCCGAGCTAGGAGCCGATACCCCTGACGGATCCGGGGTGCGGATGGGGCAGGTCGAAGCGAGAGTCAATGACTGGCACTACGGGGTAGACATTACGCTGTCAGAATTCCAACGGCCCGATCGTCAATATTTTTTTGAGAGCGGAGCGACTCAACCTTCAACCCATGCGAATGAGGTTGCCCGCAAATTATATGGTGTGAACTCGATGACTCCGGCAGTGCCGGAAGTCTATCTCTACTCAGCCACCTGGCGTCAGGATCGCTCGCCGTTTCTGGACGGCTGGGTTGATACAGCCTATCTGCGACGCTGGGGCGGTCCGCAGCCGCCCAAAAGTCCACCCCAGGACCAGCGGCCCAAGGTCGTCAATCACAGTTGGGTGATGAATTATGAGGGGTGGCAGTTCTCCACGAATACGGAAGTTGCGCGCCGCCTGGATTATGTGGTCCAGTCGCAGGATCAGATTCATGTGACAGGGGTACCGAATCCCGGGCTGCCGGGTGGGCCGCATTTCGCCATTCCCGGGACTTCGTTCAATGTCATCACAGTCGGGTTGACCAATGGCAATCACGTCAGCGGAACGATGAACCTGGAGGGCGATTCGAATTACAACGCATCGCGCACACGACCAGACATAGTTGCACCCGATACCGGAACCAGTTATGCAGCCCCACAGGTCGCCAGTGCAGCCGCGTTGCTGGTGGATACCGCTAATCGTCGCGGGCATGCCTCTGGCGATAAGCCCGTTGTTATTCGCGCAGCCCTGCTGGCTGGCGCGAACAAGCAGGTTGCTTTTGGCGGTGTCTACTCGCGCAACACCGCCAATGGGTTGAACAACCATTACGGTGCGGGCCAGATCGATGTCTATACCAGTTATCACATCATCAACGCCGGCCAGCCGGACAGTGGCGGGGGAATTGGGCAATTTGGATTTGCTTACCAAGATGCATTTACCAGTGAACAAGTAGATTCCTACCGCTTTCGTACACGCGATAAACCCGTCGCCCTGCAGGCGTCGCTGGTCTGGAACGTCGATATCACCCCGGTTTCGATTTTCAATGAAATCTGGGGCGCCAGCGCGCTTTACGACCTTGATCTGGCGCTTTATGACGTCACTGATGGGGAGACGCTTCTTCAATCCTCTCTTAGCACCACGGACAACACCGAAAACCTCTGGCTGATCAGCCTGTCAGCGGAGCGGGAGTACGAATTGCGCGTCTTCACGAAAGAGGGTCAGGAGCCGTTTACCTGGGACTATGCGCTGGCGTGGCAATTCAGCGGCGAGGTAACGCCCGTGCCGGAGGCGGGCGGTTTGGTCGAATTGGTGCTCATCGGGTTGCTGCTTCAGCGGCGACCCATTTCTCAAACACACATCAGACAATGAGGACCAAGCATGCAACCAGCAGCAATTTGCAGTGCCGGACTAGCAGCCCTGATGGCGTCGGGTGTTGCCTTGGCTGACGCCAAGGACGTCATGGCTAAATATGTCCTCACAACCAACGAAGGCTACCGCCAGAGGTTCCGCCTATACGTGCCGGAAAATTATGATCCCAGCCGCAGTTATCCGGTTATTATTTATCTCTCGGGGAGTGGTGAAAACGGTACGGATAACACCAGCCAGCTCGCTCACATCAATCCGATCATCAATCACGTCAGCCAGCATGATGAGTTTGCGGCCTTTGTGATTGCGCCGCAGGCGAAGCCCAACAGCGGCGGGTTCGAGACATTTACAGATGGTCGTGCCATTCCCATGACAATGCAGGCGATGGATCTGCTAGGGAAGGAGTTCAACTTTGACACCAATCGGCTGTATCTGACGGGGCTGTCGCAGGGCGGCATCGGCACGTGGCGCACGGCTGCCCATTACCAGAATACCTTCGCAGCCATTGCGCCAGTGGCTGGGATGAATCACAGCAACCTGGCGTCACAACTGGTCAATACGCCTGTCTGGGCTTTTCATGGGGCAAGCGATACGGTCCTGTCCCCGAACTATACCCGCGACACCATCAAGGCGATTCAGAACGCTGGTGGCCGGCCGCTGTATACTGAGTATTACGGAATGGGGCACTGGGACCAGACCTGGGCCAAAGTCTACAACGAGCGGTCGCTATATGAGTGGATGTTTAACCAGACGCTGACTGGCCCGATCGTCTCACCACCCCCCTTGGCGCCAGCCGATCCGCAGCGGTCGTTCTCCGATGGGTTCGATGGTCCAATCCTCGATCCCAAGCTTGAAGATGCAGCCGGTAATTACGTTGTCGTCAATGGCCGGCTCCAGCATACGGATGTCAACACCCAGCGGACTTACATCCGGACCCATCAGACCGATCTGAACACCCAGGATTTCATTTTTGAGGTGACGGTCAATCTGCAGCAGGGGGCAGGGGGGAACGGTATCACTTTTGTCGGATTCGGCCCGGGCGATCCGATCGGAGGCAGCTTTGATGAGCCGACCACGTCGCTGGCCGTGCGGATGATGCCGCCCGACTTTGCCGGCGGGAACGCCAATCTGCATCTCCTGGGCAGCCAGATCGCCGATTTCGGGACCTATGGCGGCGGTCGCCATCGCATCCAACTCATCAAAGAGGGGGATTGGCTGACTATCAACCTCGATCGCGATTACAACGGCGAACTCTTCTTCACGGACAGCACTTTCATCCTGGATCTGTCCACAGTGGACACATTTACCGATCTGAACTCGCGGGTGTTTTTTGGAACCGCATCGGATCTGACCAGCTTTGATGACATGATGCTTCATGTATTTGCGAGCGGGGTTCCGATCCCCGAACCGACAGTCGGTTTGCTGGGACTGCCGATGGTCCTGCTTCTGCGCCGCAGACGATGCATGA
>CAZSJB010000142.1:0-691 GCA_964606625.1 uncultured Tepidisphaeraceae bacterium
TCGAAATGAATTTTTAATTTGCAGAATTCTTTCTTGCGAAGGGATCGATAAGATGGATACATTCAGAAGGTCCGCGCGGGCTTTGGCGGCCGCGCAGTCCCTACAGACTTTTGCGAAGATAAACGGCGCGTATGAACGACTGGTATGATGCCGAGCGCCGCGTCGAAAGGGCGCGCGAGTTGTTCGAACAGCGCAAGTGGCCCGAAGCGCTTGAGGAGCTGCGTGCTGCCATTGCGCTCAATCCGTACAACAGCGGATGGTTTTTCAATGTCGGCTTGACCCTTGACGAAATGGGCCGCTTTGACGAAGCCATCGAAGCCTACCGCCAAGCCATCGAAATCGATCCCGAAGACCTCCAGTCCCTCAATCACTTGGGGCTGGATCTTTACCGGGTCGGCAGATACGAGGATGCGCTGCGCGTCTTTGAGGATATCGAACGCCTCGATCCCACCTTTGAAGCCTCCTACTGCAATCGCATCATCACCTACTGTGAGCTGGGCGATCACGACAAGGCCGAGGAGATGTTCTACCAGGCCCGGCTTTATAAGGACGAGTGTCCCCACTGCTATTACAACATTGGTCGTTCGCTCGCTGCCCGCCGCCTGTACGACAAAGCCATCGCCTGCTGGCAGAAAACGCTGGATCTGGACGACGATCACCCCGAGGTCCATGTCCGCATTGCAGAGGCCCT
>CAZSJB010000142.1:701-7601 GCA_964606625.1 uncultured Tepidisphaeraceae bacterium
GAGCAGGCCCGCCGCCACTACCTGACGAGCCTTCGCCAGGAGCCCGGCAATATTCAGACCCTGCTGGATCTGGGTGAGTTGCTCATGGAGATGGGCCGCATCGATGAAGCCGGCGAAAAGTTCCGCCGCGCCATCGAAATCTCTCCCGAAACCCCCAGCACGCATTTTTGTCATGGTCAATGGCTGCTGCATTGCGGTCGCGAGCAGGAAGCGATCCACGCCATGCTCCGAACGCTTCAGCTCGATCCCACTTACAGCGGCGCCCATGTCCTGCTGGCGGGGATCTACCTGAAGCGCAACGACCTGCACCAGGCCCGCCGCCACCTGCGCAGTGAAATCCTCCTGCATCCCGAGGAGCCACGGGTGCTTCTGGAACTGGCAAACCTGCTGCTGGATACCGCCGATCCGCGCGCGGCGGTGGCTTGCCTCAAGCGGCTTGTGCAGCTCCAGCCTGACAATACCGCTGCATGGCAGAATCTCGCCGTCGCCCATTTTGCTCGCGAGCACTTCGAAGAAGGCATCGAAGCCTGTCACCAGGCCCTGCAGATCGATCCGAACAATCTGCCGACGTTGTTCAACCTCGCATTGGCGTACGAGCACCTCCGTGATTACGAATCCGCACTTCGCTGGACGCGCAAGGGGTTGTCGATCGATCCGTCCGATGCGTCGCTCCAAAAACTCGAGTTCCGCATTAAAGCACTGCAATTGCGAGATCGCATCCTTGATGCCCTGCGAACTTTCCTCCATCTGCGCCTGCCGACGCGCCGGTAAAGTGCGGATTCACCGCGGCGGCGCGGAGAACGCAGAGGTGGGCCTGTCTGCCGCAGAGTCATGGTAAAAGGAGAAGACGATGAACAGGTTGCGGATGCCGTGCATGGCGTTGGTGATGGCGATCTCGTTGGCAGCGATTGCGCAGGACCAGCCGGCGACGCAACCGGCAACCCAGCCCGTGCAGCCGGCTGCGCCGGCGCAGGCGAATGACGCGGTTGCTGTTCGTGCCGCGGCGCGGGCACTGCTCACCGCGATCGACGCCGGCGACGAGCAGGGCATGCGCGAAAACGTTCTCGCCCAAACGCCCGAAGCCACGCGGCTGCTGGAAGGCCAGATCATCGCCGCCGGTGCCACCGCCCGTGTCGCCGGCCTCGTGCAGGAGCGCTTCGGTGCCGAGCAGGCCGCCCGCATTCACGAGCCCATGACCCCACAGCTCGATCAACTCGACGACGAGCACATCAGCATCGACGGCGACAAAGCCGACGTCGCACTGGTGGCCGGTGGGCCGGCTGCCCCATTCGCCCGCGTCGACGGCAAATGGAAGTTCGATACTGCGGAGTACAGCCGCCGCTGCAACATGAACGTCGATGACGAGGTTCGGCAGGCGGAGGCGATCGCCTCGGCGCATACGACCCTCCACAAGCGCATCGAAGCCGGCGAGATTGGCACCGACGAGCAACTCCAGGAAGCCATCCTTGACGCCGAGGAACAGGTGAACCGGCGCATCCAGGCGGCGGAATCGGCACCCTGATCGCCTCAACCGACGCCATGACCTTTGCCAAGCCGCCCCCTTTGGCTGATCATGCTGGCCGTCACACTGGTCGTGCTGATGGCCCGCGGGTTGGTGCGGCCGCCCCGGATGATGGATGGCAAGGCCCTGTATATCCTCAAGCGTCTTTCCCCCGGTGACCTCAACCTGGTGTTTGAAGAGGTGCGGTTTCGCGTCCACGATGCGGCAGGCGGAGGAGAACTAACGATCGCAGCCTGGTGGATACCGCATCCAGACCGTCCTTCCGGTACCTGCATCATCGTGCATGGCTATGGTGATGCGAAGGTCGGGGGAATTGCTTGGGCGCCTACCTGGCTCGACCTGGGATTCAATGTGCTGGCGATTGACTTGCGGGGTCATGGTGAAAGCGGCGGCAGTTTCACCTCGGCAGGTTTCTATGAACGCGAGGATCTCTCGCAGGTAATTGATCAGTTGCGGGCCCAGCGCCCGTACGAGACGCGCGATGTCGTGCTCTTCGGCATCAGCCTTGGAGCCGCAGTGGTCGCAGCCGTGGGAGCGATGCGGAAGGATCTTTCAGCCGTCGTTCTGGAATCGCCTTACGCGCACTTTGTCCACGCTGCCGCCGCACACGGCAGGGCAATGGGCATGCCTCTGGTGCATCTTCAGCCTGCCATCGCACGTCTGGCGGGCAGGATGATCGGAGCGGATTTTGATGCCGTTTCGCCGATTCGGCTGATTCCGCAGATCCGCTGTCCCGTCCTGTTGATCCATTCCGCGGAAGATCCACTGATTGATCCTCCCGATGCCCAGGCGCTTCGCGCAGCGATGTCTGCCGGGGGATCATCTGCTGGTCTGCGGGATTTCTGGGAAGTACCGAATGCCTATCACGTCATGGGACTGGCGGAGGATCCCGAGGGTTACCGCCGTCGTATCAGCGATTTTCTGGCTGCGGTGAGGGAGCAGCAGGGCAGCAGCCAGCCGCCTGAACTGCAAAGCCAGCCACTGGACCGGATTTAATACTCCTGCGCAAGAAAGATCTATTTTCCGAACAGGTTTCCTTCGCCGTTGTTGCCCGGATCTTGCGGCGGTGTGTACGGAATGTTGAGATGCTTATACGCAGCCGGGGTAGCACGGCGGCCTTGGCGCGTGCGGGTGACCATCGCGGTCTGAAGCAGATACGGTTCGATCACGTCTTCAAGCGTGTCGCGTTCTTCGCCCATGGTTGCGGCGACGGCTTCAATACCGACCGGTCCACCTTCGTACACCTCGATAATTGTCCGTAGAAACTGCCGATCCTGTTCGTCCAGGCCGCATTCGTCGATTCCTTCAAGCTCCAGTGCTTCCCGGGCGACATCCAGGGTCAGCTTTCCTTTGGCTTCAACGATTGCAAAATCGCGGCAGCGTCGCAGCAGGCGATTGGCGACACGCGGCGTACCGCGGCTGCGCTTGGCCAGTTCACGCAGGGCTTTTTCATCAGCCTCCAGGCCGAGTTGTTTGGCATTGGCTTGCAAGATGATGTACAGCTCTTCCGGGGAATAAAACTGCAGGTTCAGCGGCATGCCGAAGCGGCTGCGCATCGGGCCGGTGAGCAGGCCAAGTCGTGTCGTCGCACCAACCATCGTGAACGGCTGGAGGGAGATCGTCGTCATCCGCGCATGGATGCCGGCGTCGAGTGTGATGTCGACCTTGTAATCCTCCATGGCCGGGTAGAGATATTCCTCAACCGCAGCCGGCAGACGGTGAATCTCGTCGATAAATAGCACATCGCCCGGAGACAGGCGCGTGAGAATGCCCACCAGGTCGGCTGGCTTGGTGAGAGCGGGGCCATTGGTAACATGCACCTGGGCGCCCATCTCATTGGCAATCACGTGCGCCAGCGTGGTCTTGCCCAGCCCCGGCGGGCCGTGCAGCAGGACATGTTCGACTGGCTCGTTGCGCTGGCGTGCGGCTTCGACGGCGATGCGCAGCTTCTTGATGACCGGTATCTGGCCGACGTATTGTTCAAATCGCTGAGGGCGCAGGGCATAGTTGAGGCGGTTTTCCTCTTCACCCTGGCTTTGGGCGGAAATAATGCGTTCTCGCGCCATGAGAACAGTTTTAGCGGTTTGGGCTATGAGTTGCGAGCCGTTGCAGCAGGCAGCAACGATGAATAACGCCTTTCATTGGTTACAATAGGAGATCTATGGCAGAACGTGTAACGATCCTGGGTGACGGAGCAATGGCGACGGTTTGTTCGATCCTGCTGACGCAGGCGGGCAACGAAGCGGTCATGTGGGGGCCATTTGAAGAATCGATCGAACGGCTGATTCAGGATCGTGAACAGCGGTTGCTGCTGCCGGGCGTGCGGATTCCGGAAACTGTGCGGCTGACAGCCAATGACGGCGAATGCTTCGCTGGCTGCACAATGGTGCTTTCTGCCATCCCTACCCAGTACATGCGAGATGTGTGGAAGCGTCTGAAACCGCATCTGCCATCGGATGTTCCGATTGTTTCAGTTGCCAAAGGCATCGAAAACAACACATTGCTGCGCCCGACGCAGATTATTGCGGATGTGCTGGGCGGCAAGCCATCCGTGCATGAAGGGCCGGTCTGCGACTGGCCGCTGGTTGCGCTCAGCGGGCCGAACATCGCTGCTGAGATTGCGCGGTATCTGCCGGCGACGGCTGTCGCTGCCAGCGAGGATCGTGACATTGCTCGCCGGGTTCAAAAGGCGTTTTCTACCCAGTGGTTCCGTGTCTACACCAACAGTGATGTGATCGGGGTGGAACTTGCGGGCGCCATCAAGAATGTCATTGCCTTGGCCGCTGGAACGCTCGATGGCCTGGCAGCGGGGAACAACGCCAAAGCCGCCCTCGTGACGCGCGGGCTGGTTGAGATCATACGCCTGGGGGTGGCGATGGGCGCCAGAGAGGAAACCTTCCAGGGGCTTGCGGGGCTGGGTGATCTGATCACCACCTGTGTCAGCCCCGAGGGGCGTAATCGCCGCGTCGGTGAAGCCATCGGGCGCGGACGTAAGCTCAATGAGGTGCTGGCGGAGATGCAAAGTGTGGCTGAGGGGGTGCCCACCACCCAGTCGGTGATGGAGCTTGCCCGTCGCTATAACGTCGAAATGCCCATCACGGCGGCTGTTCATGCGGTGCTTTTTGAAGGCAAGGACGCGATCGAAGCCCTCACCGAACTCATGACCCGGGACCCCAAGTCCGAGCGCGAGGCGGAAGATTAGCCCTGTCAAACGTGGCCTGAACCACGCCTTTTGGGGACGGGTGAGCTTTCAAATCTCCTGCGACTTCATACGTATGGGTTGCCCCTGCGCGGATATCCGTATAATCGCTCGGTTGCGAAAGGATGAGTATGCAGGAAATGTTGCTTCAACTGGGGCATTCGCCCGATCCCGATGACGCTTTTATGTTTTACGCCCTGGCGCAGGAACCGCCGTTGATCGAAACCGGACGGTATCGGTTCAATCACGTGCTCCAGGACATTCAGACGCTCAGCCAGCGGGCCCGCAATGGAGAGCTGGAGATCACCGCGATCTCAATCCATGCCTACCCGTATGTGGCGGACAAGTATGCCCTGACCAGTTGCGGCAGCAGCATGGGCGACCAGTACGGGCCGATGATCGTCACCCGCGAACCGATGACAGTGGACGATCTGCGCGGCAAGACCATCGCCATTCCCGGCGTGCTTACCACTGCGTTTTTGACGATCCAGCTGATGCTCGGCAAGGGCGAGAAATTCGACGCAGCCAAGCGTGCCAGTGGTGAGCAAAAGCCCAATGATGCTCCTTTCTTCTACGAGGTTGTCGAATTCGACCAGATCCCCAAGGCTGTCCAGGAAGGGGTGTGTGACGCCGGTCTGCTCATCCACGAAGGCCAGATCACCTACAAGCAGGCAGGTCTGCATCTGGTGGCGGACCTGGGGGTATGGTGGTATGAGCGCACCGGACTGCCGCTGCCGCTGGGCGGCAACTGCATCCGTCGCGATCTTGGCCGAGAGACGATGCAGGAAGTGACCGATATCCTCAAGGCCTCCATTCAGTACAGCCTCGATAACCGCGAGAAAGCAGTTGAGTACTCCCTGAAGTATGGCCGGGATCTCGATCACAAGCTGGCGGACAAGTTCGTGGGCATGTACGTCAACCAGTGGACGCTCGATTATGGCGAGCGCGGCCGGGCAGCCATTGATCGCCTGCTGGGCGAGGGCGCCAAAGCCGGCTTGGTTCCGCCGATCAGCGAGATCGATTACGTCGTGGCACGATAAGGTGGTGGGGCTGGTCCGTGGGCGTATGAATCCGTCATGCGCGATGTGAAGCGCGTTTACCCATTCATCGCCCACACCAGTACGCCAATCCCCAGGATAATGCGGTAGATGGCGAAGGGGACGAATCCGCGTTTGCGCACCCAGTGCATGAACCAGGCAACGATCCCCAGCGCCACCACAAACGAGACGACAAATCCGATGGCCAGCACGATCCACTGCTGGGTGGTGAGGCCAGGGGTGTCGCTGGCCTGCAAATCAGTCAGCCTGCGATACAGGTCAAACAGCGTGGCGGCGAACATGACGGGCATGGAGACAAAGAAGCTGAACTCCAGTGCCGCAGCCCGAGTAAGGCCGGCGGCCTGACCGGCGGCGATGGTCGCCATGGAGCGGCTGGTGCCCGGGAACACAGCCGACAGTACCTGCACCAAGCCAATCCAGATCGCTTGGAGGACGGTCATCTGCTCCATGGAATGGGTTCGGTTGGCCCACCGGGGCTGTGGGGGCGGCGTGCCAGGTGACGCGTAACTTATGACAGGATCGTTCGGATCGCGTGCAGGCGATTCATTCGCCGCGTCATCCGCAACTGGCACTCGCTCGCCGAAACGCCAGTCAACCACCCACATCACGATTCCGCCGATCAGCAGCGCGAACCCGATGACGTAGAGGCTTTCCAGGTTCTCGGAAATCAGCGGCGCCAGCAGGGCGGCGGGGATGGCTGTCGCAATGAAAGCGATGAGCGTTAGCGTCAGCGGATGGTTAATCGCGGTGCGGTTGCCGCTCTCGCCACGGGGGAAGGTACGGACAAACTTGGCGATCCGCCGCCAGAAATAGACCGGCAGGCAGAGTACCGCGCCTAACTGGATCACGACCGTGTACATCTTCCAGTATTCGTTCTCGAGATCGACCCCGCACAACGCCTGGGTGATGCGCAGATGCGCTGTCGAACTGACCGGGAGAAACTCGGTCAGGCCTTCGACGATTCCGAACAGGATGGAAAGGATGTATTCGTCCAAGTGTCCGTCAGTGGTCTTGTTGAACCATTATCGGCATATCTTGCCGCGAAGCGCTAAGGGCTGGTTGGGTCTGCCGCGATCTTCGCGCTCCGAGCGCCAGCCTCGCTTGAAGAGCGGTTCGCCCGA
>CAZSJB010000143.1:0-7589 GCA_964606625.1 uncultured Tepidisphaeraceae bacterium
ACGCTGATCGTTTCCACGATCTGGATCTACAGCGGATTCCACGATTCGCCGCCTGTCCCGCCGCCCGCTGGAACGACACGATGGTGGGTCAGCTCCAATTATTTCCGAATTGAAATGGTATCCGACCCCGTGCCCGCCCATCAAGCACTACAACCAACTATTCAGCGGAGGACCGACCCCGAAGTGGGGTGTCCATTTCTCCAATGATTTTGATGGTGGCGTTTTTTCTTTGGCTGGTTCTCCGATCAACGCGGCTACTACCTTCAGGGCCGAGCGGTGATGCCAACGCGGATACTGAGCATCTCGATGGTCGTTCCGTTGCTCGCGACTCTGCCGCTGGTTTGGGGCGCGCACTGCTATTGGCGGCGTTCAAGCCTGAAAGACGAGCGACGTAAGCATCGGCTATGCGTAACCTGCGGGTATGATCTTCGAGCCACTCCCGTGCGTTGCCCCGAATGTGGTACTTATGTGAATCCCGATGCACAGCGCTGGAAAGGATCAGGATCTGTCCTGGAGAAGTGATACGGCATCGTTCTGTGGCACGAGTTTTCAACCTGTGCCCTCCGGGCAAGAACACGCGGGAGAAATCTGCCCCCGCAGCATCGATTCGATTCTTCATCGGGCCACATTCATTTCCCTCGCGGTTCAGCCATGCAGTAGAATCACGGTCATACACGTTGTGAGCACCGATGCATACACTGCGCGCTGTATGCATCATTCATCCGAACCATGCGTTTCATCGCACTCATTCTCACCATCGCTTTCGTCACTGCGCTGGGCATGGCGGTGATGTTGTGGGATAAGCCGTCCCCCTCTCCCGATCCCGAGCCGTCCCCCGCGCCGGCCACTCAGCCGGTTGAAGTTGCCGACATCACCCCACCCCCGCCATCACCGACAACGCTTTTGGATGTCATCCGCCTGGCCCATCCACGATTCCCGACAACCCAGCCGCTGGACTTTCCGGTCAAGTTTGCGGAATCCGCCAAGCTCGTTCTCGATCTGCCGCTTTACATCGATCCGCGGGGTGACCTGTGGATCACCCACCCCGACGCCGGCCCCCTTGCCCAAACACTCTCGCAAGCCGGCTATGAACAGACCCATGTCGTCGCCGAGCGCGTCGCCTATGTCCGCTGGCTGGCCGACACCTGGGGCACAGTGCGGCCGCATGTGATCACAGCCGCCCCCGACGGTGGATTCATACACATCGCCCCCAGCGGAGTGCGATCACGACTGCCCCGGGACGATTATCTCTGGACCTATGCCATGGACTGGCAGGATGCGGTGGTCGTTCCCACGCCAAGCGGTGTCAGCGTCCTGCGGTTCACCGGTAACGATCGCGAACACCATTTTGACTTCGCAGCTGCGGGACTGTTCCCGGCTGAGTCACCTGCCATTCCACAACTGGTGGAAGATACGCGCGGCGTGCTGGCATTCATCCCGTGGGATGGCAACCATCCCGGCAGCACAGGCGTAGCGCGATATCTCGATGGCGCGTGGACAATCCTCCCCGCAGCCAGTGCCAACGATCGCATCGTGCACCTCCTTCCCTTGCTGGATGGGAGCATGATCCGCCTGACGCGGATCGACGCTCAGCGGGTTGGGCTTAGCCTGAGTTCGCTGGAGACGCTGGATGTGCCCCGCGAACAGATTCTGGCGCTGGTCGATCAGCTCTCTGACCTGGAGCAGGCCAACCGCGATGCCGCGACAGAAGCACTCCGCGCCTATGGCCAGGGGATCGCCCCGATCCTGGAAGAACAGATCGACGATCAGCCGCCAGAGGCGCGCATCCGCATCCGGCAAATCCTCAAGGATCGCATCGCCCCCACACTCCTGGGGATGACCATCGTGGAAGATCGCCTGCAGGTGATCAGCCGGCAGCCGGATCGCACCGTGCTGCTGTATGCGCCGCAGGGTATCTCAACCCGCAATGAGCAAGATGAATTGAATGTCGTCTCGCCGGCATGGATCGCTGTTGGTCCGCAGACAGGCATTCGCCTGCTGGATCCCCGCATGACGCATGAACTGCATCCGGAGCATACTCCCCTGCAATGGATCAAAGGGGACTGGATCGCCGGGGATTCTGCACGTGGGCCGCGGATCTGGGTGGGCAACGAATACCTGCCGCTGCTGGACGAAGCGCATCGCGAATATGTGCATGTGCTGGGCATGGATCGCAGCGGGCGATGGCTGTTCAGCCGTGAGCAGCCCCGCGCCGCAGGGATGTGGCCGGATCGTGATGTGCTGGTGCTGGACCGGCGATTGCCCGATCCCACCCCACGCCTGCCGGTATGGGTATGGTCAGTGCCCAATGCAACAGCCGGATGGGACAAGGACGGCTGGCCAGCCATGAAATCCGGAAGTGTCTTTGCCCTGGATCGAGATGGCTGGCGGATTGTTGATCCTGAGACGGAACCCTTTTTTGCCGATCCAGCCGATGCGCGTCCCCTGCCGCCAGCGGGAGCAGTCATGCCATCAGAATTTGGGAATCCGCTGCTGATTGCGCCTGAAGGCCGACAGTACTTCGGCGGAAACGATCAGTTGATCGTTGTGCATGCGAATGGATCGCAGACGGTATGGCGGCTGCCGCCTGAGGCGAGGGGCGATGCCACTCCGCATCTTGTGCAGACAGCAGATAGGCGGCTTTACCTGTTCAATCAGGCAGGCCGGATTGCCCGCATTGCCTCTACCCCGGAGGATCCTGAGCCGTTTACGGTAGAAGCCATCTTCACCCACAAGATCCCCAATCACCGCGAGATCATCCGGATGTGGCTGGACCCTGCCGGCCGACTGATCCTGCTGGCGAACGAGCATGAGCTGGCCATCTGTTTCCCCGAGGGCCGCATCCCCCGCCCCATCGCCAATCTCATGCCGGCTGCGGCTGCCGATGAGCAGTGGTAGGAGAGAAGAAGGCAGCAGACTTGGACAGAAGAACCTGGTGCGCATGTAAAAAGGATCTCCAACCGGTGGACGGCTGGAGATCCTTACAATTTCTTCGTGGCGATGCGAAGTGACGGTTGTGTTTAGGCGGCTGCGCGGCTGAAGCAGAAAACGGTGCGCTTCTTTTCGCGCGGCTGCTGGGCAGCCGGAGTCTTGGTGTCGGCGTTGGGATCGCTGTCACCTTCGACGACCTTGGATTCAAGGCGCAGTGGCGCCGGAACCTCTTCCTGCTTCGATTCCTGCGAAGGCTCCTGCGGCTGTTCGCCACTCAGCAGAGCACTGACTTCGCGAAGGGCCGCGATGTCTTCTTCGCTCGGGAGCTTGGCGCGGGTGGCTTCCAGTTCCTGCTGGAGGGACTGAATCTGAGCGTTCAGATCGGCAATCTGACGGGCCTGCGCTTCAATGGTCTCCTGCTGCTGGGCGGATTTGGCTTCGAGCTGATCGAGCTGGACGCGCTGACGGCCCACGGTCGACTCAGCCGCTTCCTTGGCGCCGGTGACCCGGGTCAGCTCAAGTTCGAGGGTCTTGTTCTTCTCGATCTCACTGTCGAGCTCTTTCTTCAGCTCGGCTGTCTGGGCTTTGCGCTGAGCGATTTCCTGCTTCTGCTGCTTGATGGTGGCTGTGTGGGCTTTGATCTGTTCCTGCTGGCTCAGAATGCGGGACTTCGCCTCGCTGAGGGCTTGGGCATAAGTCATGGTCATGATCGGTCTCCGTCAGTGGTCTGTCGTACCCGGTCCACACGTATGACCGGCACCCATTGCATCGGATAGGCAACTTGGGAAGTTTAGGAAAGATGCACAATTTATGCGGCGTCCGGTAATACTGCGATTGGGCACCGCAGATCATCGGTAGAGATGAATGAGCCAATTGTTGGGTACAGACAAGCAAAGACCGGACACCCAGCCCGTATAGCCCGTATGCTGAAACTCCACCCTGAGATTCCCCTGCTTATTTCAGGCATTTGCCCGCCGGCTGACCTTTGGTGGTCGGCACCGTGCCCACTTCCATCATCCGTTTGAAGCGGCGAAGGTCTTCGCGAATGGTCTGCTCCGGCGCTTCGCCAAAGAGAGAGGCGAACCATTTACCGAAGACGCCGCCCGGGGGAATGTAGTCAATCACGACCCGCACTTCCGTGCCGCGGTCGCCGGGGGCTTTCAGGAAGCGCACACTGCCGCTGTTGTCGACCTGTGCTCCTTCCGTGCTGCGCCAGGCGATCAGTTCATTGGGAACGTCATTGATGATTTCCGCATCCCACTCAACATCAATGTTGCCCGGACCGGTGACGACCCAATGGGAGCGCTTGTCATCCAGCTTGCGCACTTCCTTCACATGTTTCATGAACGTGGGCAGGTTCTCAAAGTTGCGCCAGTAGGCATAGAGTTCTTCGGGCGATTTCTGGATGGTGAACGTATGTTCGACATGAATCCCGTGGTCATAATAAGCCTGCGGAGAAGCCGGATCGGAGGTATCCCGCCCCATCGCGGCATTCATGGGGCAATGCCCGGTGATGCCGCGATACAGTAACCATCCGCCAAGGCCTGCCATCGCAACGCCGCCCAGGCTGCCCCGGGCAAGCCCCATGAGGGCCAGTACGCCTCCGGCGATGTTTGACAGGCGGCGTTCGCTATGGCTGAGATTGACCCAGTGCTTTCCGGTGAATGAGGTATCCGGCTGGATGGAAGTCTGTTTTTCCTGCATGGCGGTCATGGATTGCTCCTTTCAACGGGCAGCCAATCGCTTGGAGCTGCAACCGGCGATGTTTCATCTGCGGTACGGGGTGCAACATTTGCTGCCCTTTGGCCTTCTGCAACTGGGATACCAGCTCTTCCTCAGTCGGGTTCCATGTTTTGTCATTTGCCTTTTTTCCGATAGACCGTATTTTCCGCGAACGGAGGTATTGCCATCGCTACCCGCATGCGAAAATCCAAATCAAGTCAGCCCGACGCGGCCCGCGCCTTCGCCATCGAAGCGGCGCGGCTGGCCGCCCGTACACGCTGCCATCAGGTGGTCTGCCTGGATGTCCGAGGTTTGTCCCCGGTAACCGATTACTTCGTCATCGCCACCGGTACCAGCCCCCGCCAGATGAAGACTGTCTGTGAGGATCTCAGCGAACTGGCCAAGAAGCTCAACTACACCGCCCTGTCCGAGTCCGGACTCGACGGCGACACCTGGATGCTGATCGACTTCGTGGACGTGATGTTCCACATCTTCAGCGAATCCGCCCGCGCATACTACGACCTGGAAAGCCTCTGGGGAGATGCCAAACCGGTCGAATGGGAAGACCCAACCGAAAAAACTGCCGCTGCCCCTGAGACACCACCTGACAACCCATGATCCGGTTGATCAGCCTCATCTTCGCACTCGCAGCCACCGTAGCCCCCCTGCCGGCACAGGATATCCCTGCCACTGTCCCCACCACTCAGCCGGCCCTCACCGGACGCTGGGAGGTCTATGTCACGCCGGCTATTCCCTCTCCCCAGGAGAGCGTGGATACAGCCCAGCATCTGCTGATCTTTGATCAGGAGCGGATGCGCGTGCAAGGCCCGATCGGGAACAGCTTCGGCTCTGCTCCCTATGAGTACCGCCCTCCTGACTTCCGAGCCGTCTTCGATCACGACCAAACCGGCAACGCCCTGTGGGCGGGTGAAGTCACCGATGAGCAGATCATCCGCGGTCGTGTTATCTGGACCCGCCACGACGGCCAGGTGCAGATTTATCACTTCGCCGGCCAGCCGGCTGACGAGTAAAAGTTTCAATCCCCCTCCCTCCATGCCTATTCACCCGTTCGGTGAAGGCTTGTTATCCTGTGGGGCATGTTTCACCGCCACTTCAGTGCCCTGCTGGTGCTCCTGCTGGCTGCCACCGCTTTTGCCAATCCCAGGATCACGATCGATCACCAGAAGCCCACCGTCCAGACCCGCCTCTTTGATCGCGACAATCCACCGCCCGACATGATTCAACTGTCTGATGAAGAAGCCGCCTTCTGCGCCTACAACCTGGGCGCGAACGCAGCCGTCTCCTACTCTCTTCGCACGCGCGATGATGGCCGCACCTGCGAGGCAACCTGGACCGAGATCACTTTCACCCTCACTTGCGAGATCACCATCTGGCTGCCCCAGGATTTCACCCCCAAACTCCAGGCACATGAAGAAGGCCATCGGCGCATCGCCGAGCGCGTGTATGTGCAGAGCAAATCCCTCGCCGAGAAGCTTGCGCGTGATCTGGCTGCAACCCCGATGAAACTCGACCCCCGTCGCTGCCGCGAAAGTGCCGAGGCGTTTGCCAACACCGCCTCCCAGGACATCTGTGATCAATGGCTGAAAGTCACCGGCCAGCGCGCCGCAGCCGTCAATGAAGCCTTCGACCGCCTCACGGATCACGGCCGCAATGACCTCGAGGAAGATCAGGCCATCCAGCGCGCTTTCGAGGAAGTGGATAAAAAATAAAGGGAATGCCCCCGCCAGCCTGACCCCGTTTCTCCCTCAGCCCGCCCGCAACACTCAATCCCTGCCGATTTCCGCCAGCCAGATGCCGCGATGATCCGGATGAGCATCGTTCCACGCGACCCATCGGCCATCCAGGCTGATGTGCGGATGTGGATGATAGGGATGGATATGGGAACGTGCCTGGCCCAGGTGCAGGGCTTCCTGCTTCTGGAGGTCCAGCACGACCACTTCGAGATCAAACGGCTCTTTTGCCTTGTCGTGACAACGGAATCGCGCCAGGTTGCGTTCGTAATCTTCCTGGCTGTGCCGCCCCATCTGGAACGGCCCGCTGGTGTCGCAGGCGACGAATCGGCCGCTCAGGTCCATCGTGCAATGCCACAGCACATCGCTCTCCCACCGAAGCTGCGCCGGCCGGCCATCAGCGAAGATCTCCCAAAGGCCGCGCCGCGGCGCAGGACTGTGGGCATAAGCAATGACATATCCCGAGATATCGTGAAAGCACCATCGCTCATGCCCTACGCACAATTTCATCCCCGGCACGTCAGAGGCCTGGTCAAAGGCTACCCGCCCCTCCGGGGCATGCTCGGCATGCCATACCCAGCAGCGATCAAAGATGTCTTCGGTCCAGCCTTCGTGCGAAAACGCCACCCAGTTCTCATCGTAAGGCACGTAGTGGAAGTGATTGGCATGCCAGTTCTTGGAGAACAACTGCCGCACCGCCCCGGTCTTCAGATCCACTTCAAGTGCCGTGTTGATGCCTTCTTTGGATTCGCGAAGCAGCAGGGTGCTGCCATCTCCGCGCAGGCTGAACAAACCGTCCAGCTTGGCGCCCTCTGGCGCTTGGTACACACAGTGGAACTCACCCGGCTGGTCCATTTCCATTACCATCGCCCGATTCTGTCGAACGATCCCCAGGCGGTTACTGGTCCGGTAGGCCACTTCAACCGTCCCTCCGACCTTTTCTCCCACCGGCCCCAGCTCAGCCAGCACGCGCTCCTCCCCGCTGGGCAGATCCCGCAAATACAACCGCCACATCCCCTCCTCCGGCCGGAAAAAGACGAATCCCTTCCCTCCATGGACATAAGCATTCATGTGCGGATAGGTCGTGAAGGTGCCTTCACCTAAAAAGGTGCGGGATAGGATTTTCATAATGACATGGCATTATGTCGCGGCTTATTACACTGGTCGATAGCTACGGTCCACTCC
>CAZSJB010000144.1:0-6864 GCA_964606625.1 uncultured Tepidisphaeraceae bacterium
ATCGATCGATCAGGGCAGCGGTAAATGCCTCCAGCGCCTCGGGAAACTCCACATCCCCCACCGCCTGCTTCAGCCACAGCGGCGTGCCGAAGTGCATCACATCCAGATACAGCTCGATCCCGAGCTTGTCGAAGTATTCCATCCGTTCATCGGCATAGCTCCAGTCGAACTGCCCGCGCTGCGGTTCCAGCACATGCCATGGAAAGCAGTAACGATAGGTGGTGATGCCGGTTTCCTCGACGGCACGCTTAAAGTCTTCCTTCCAGTAGCGATCGTGCTGGGTCCAGCGGAACTCATCGATGTCCAGATGTGGCAGGAAAGAGCACTCAACGCCGGCGCCCCATACAAAAGGCCGCTGAAGAAGGGATTGATCCTGTAGCGGCTGGATGGCTGAGTCTGCTTTGGAGCGATGACCGCCGTTGAGTGATTCCAGGCGATCGGGACTGACGGTTGGCGGTGTCTGTACGGATTTTGCGCGCATACGTTCTCCTCATTCAGGTGGCTCGAAGCCGCCGGAGAGCAGGATGCCTGATTCGTGAAGGCAGTTCGGACGCCAAGAACATCGGCGTCCAGCGAGGAATACAGTTTCAGCGAGCACCGAAAGCCCGCAGGCGGCTGTCGGTGTATCGTTTCCAGACGTCATGGTTAATGCCGGGTGTGGTCAGCTGAGCCGGCTTGCTCCATGATCTATCCGGAGATTTTGAAGACATTGCTCGCATGGTCCGGCTGTCTTCGTTGGATCCCCGCCCTTTATTATCCGGATTAGAACTCATTTTTTCACCTCACCCTTTGCACCATTGTGGGTCTAGTATTTTGGTAAGAGGGGTAGAGCAAAAGTCGTACCCCATCACCGGAGAGCACCCGGTGTGATCGCCTTAACAGAGGAGAATGTCTCGTAATTCACGATTAGTTCGTGAAGAATGGAACATCCTCATGGAAGGTTAATTTCCATTGACCTCCCTATGGGTGGGCAAGGTGGATGCGACATGGCGGACATCTTGTCAGGATACTCTCCGTGCGCGTCGCAGTGAGAGGGCCATCGATACGATCCAACCTCAACCGTCAGCAGAAGTTGCGGAACATTGCCCAAGCAGCCTCTGCGGATGAGTCGGACGGGAGCCATGCGAGGGTTCGCCAGAGATGAAACTAATGGGCGAGAATCGCGAGCTTGTTACTGGCAATGGGCAGGTGCGAGTACTCCTCGACCAGGCGACGATATTCATCCGCCACTTTGCGCGGTGTCCGCTGAAGCGTGTACAACCCTACGGTGTTCACAATGCCCCGGGGCTTGGTCAAGGCGGTATCCCAGTCCTTCATGTCCACCAGGCCAAACCAGGTGAATCCGATGATCGGCACTCCATTATCGCGAAGCCGAAGCAGATTCATCCATTCTTTCCATAACCACTCGATGGCATACTTGCCGGTGCGGTTGGTTTCCGTATGCATGACCGGCATCCGGTACCGTTCGTAGTACTGGCGGGTAATCACATAATACCCGTAGATGTCCCCGGCTCCGATGGTGTGCCCGTCCGGCCGCATCACGTGCTCATTGGTGATGTAGTAGTCGGTCCCCATAATGCAGTGGGTCCGCAGGTCGCGCTGCTCGCCGAACCAGGTGTATTCTTCGGGCGTCATCCCTCCTGCCAGAAGATATTTGTACATCGTGGCGGTCACGTCGTGCCCAAATAGCAGATCCAGCGACAAGAAACGCCGCTCGTTCATGAAGTGAGCCTGCTCTACCATCGCCGGCGACCCGGGATGCACGTACTCGGTCGATTCGCTGAAGATGAAAATCGCATCGGGTCGCACCTCCAGGATCTCGCGCATCGCGAGAATCGCAGCCTTGACGCAATGCTTGATGTTGGTGACGAACGCGACATCGCTCATCAGACGCTCGTTCCACCAGCCGAAGGCGGCTGAGAACTGGGCCGTAACGTAGATTTCGTTAACCGGTGTGTAATACCGCACCCACGGGTAGCGCATGGCAAACGCTCGCGCGTAGGCTGCGAAATAGGATGGCCACTGGGGATTCTGGAAATTCTCAAGCCAGTCAGGCAACCCGAAATGGCACAGATCAATAATCGGAACGATCTCCAGGCGCTGCATCTCGGCCATCACCCGATCCATGAACTCCCAGTCATAATTCTCCGGCCCGCGAAATACCCGGTATATCGGTGGCCCATACCGCAGGTAGCGCAGCCCCAGGTCGCGCACCAACCGGAGATCTGTCTGCCACAACTCGTAATGGCCCGTATCGCGGAACTGGTCCACCCGATAGTTTCCCTCAATCACCGGATATGAACACTCGATCCCCACCGCGAACATGAACCGCAGTTGATCCAGAATCCCATTGGACTGAGACGTCGATTCAGATGCGGTCAAATCCGGCACTCCTTCCACAAATGTTCGATCCGACGCCCCCCCCTGTGGGGATCATACCTTGCCCCCCACACCGCTCCGGAACGCCTGAATTTGCAGAATCACAGCCAGGTACAGGCAACCGCCAGGCAAAACCACTGTCATGGAGCCCACGTGTGTGACACTCAGTTCTATCATCAGATTGTCATTGGGTAAGCAAGGTCGTGCTTCCGGCATTCGCCCGCAACTTCCATGTGATTTAGCGACGCAAACCATGAGGGATTATGGATTGCTGCGTACCCCGTGATTCATACGCGCCTGATTCCTCAGCCGCCTTGCCCCACCGCACGGCGTACCTTACAGTCTGGCATCTCGAATTATCACGGGAAAAATGCTATGGCGGAACGAACGATTGGTATTGCGCTGCTGGGCTGCGGAGTGGTCGGCGGCGGTGTGGTAAGCATCCTCCAGGAGCAGCGGGAGTTGCTGCACCAACGAACCGGATTGACGTTCGATATCCGGCACGTGGTCGTACGCGATCCCGGTAAGGCCCGCGACGGGCTGGCGGGCTTGCCGTACACCACCGATGCCGATGCCGCCATCGCCGATCCCAAGGTCGATGTGGTCATCGAACTGATGGGCGGCACGACCACAGCCGATGCGCTCGTGCAGAAGGCCCTGCGCCTCGGCAAGCCGGTGGTCACCGCCAATAAAAGCCTCCTGGCCCTCAAGGCGCCCGAACTGTTCGCGCTCGCCCGTGAATACGATACCTGTATCGCGTTTGAAGCTTCCTGCGGCGGCGGCATCCCGATCATCGAAGCCATCACCCGCGGTCTGTTGGCCAATCGCATCGATGCGCTGGTCGGCATCGTAAACGGCACGTGCAACGTCATCCTCACGCGCATGACCCGCAACGGCTGGACGTATGAACAGGCACTGGAAGAAGCCCAGCGCCTCGGTTACGCCGAAGCCGATCCGACGCTGGATGTCTCGGGGCGCGACGCCGCCCAGAAGCTGGCGATCCTGGCGTCACTGGCGTTCAACGTGCGCGTCAGCGAAGACGATGTGCATGTGGAAGGCGTGGATTCGCTTCAGCCAGCCGACATCAGCTTCGCCAGCGACCTGGGATATGTCGTCAAGCTGCTGGCCATTGCCGAACGCAACAGCGAAGACCAGTTGGCCCTGCGCGTGCATCCGACCCTGGTGCATAAAGATGACGTGCTGGCTGAGGTCAGCGGCAGTTTTAATGCGATCAGCGTGTACGGTCATGCCCTGGGGCACAGCCTGTACTACGGCCGGGGCGCCGGGCGGCTGCCTACGGCATCGGCAGTGGTGGCCGATCTGCTGGCTGTGGCGATGGGGACTTATCCCGCTGCCTTCCGCCAGCTACGCATCTTCCCCGACACGACTGAACCAGCGCAGGTCCAACCCTTCGCCAATCTCAAATCCCGCTACTACCTTCGGCTTTCAGCCAAGGATGAACCGGGCGTGCTGGCGCAGGTCACCCGCATTCTGGGCGATCATGAGATCAGCCTCAGCGCCATCCTCCAGCGTGAAAACGATGAAGGCCAAACCGTTCCCGTGGTCATCACCACCCACCTGGCCAATGAAGGCGCCATGCAGGCGGCGCTGAAGGAGATCGATGCGCTCAATACCATCGCTCCGCCGACAGTCTGCCTGAGAATCATCGATCAGCCCGAAGAGTTCGCCAACGGCTGAGAGCGATAGATAGATGCCAACAAGGTGAAGCAAGCGGTCCGCTGAAACAACCCCTACCGAATGCCTCCCGCAGGGATCCGCTTCAGCGGACCGGTTATGTTCCGTGGGACGGACGCTCTTTAGAAAACGTCCTTTAAAGCCGCGTACCCAGGATCTGGGCTTCGAAGACCAGATCGCCGTTTACCACGCCTTGGACATCGCAGCAGATGCGGCGATGGCGCTCCCAGATCCGCTGCCCGAGGATATACATCCGGCAGCCGGGAAGCACCTGCTGGCGGAACTTGACGCCATCGACACCCCCAAAGCCGATGAACCCCTCCCACCCCAGGATTTTTTTCGTGTAAAAGCTAGCCAGCTGGGCGCCCGCTTCGATCATGATCACGCCCGGCAGCAACGGCCGGCCGGGAATATGCCCTTCAACCCAGAACTCATCCTCGCGAACATCCTTGTACCCCATGATGCGATGCTCAGCCTCTTCGACATGAACGATCGCATCCAGGTGCTCCATGTCGCCCCGTTGAGGATTCACCTCACGAATGGCGTCCTTGTCATAAAGAATCCGGTTTAAATCGATCTGCGAAATATCGAATAGCAGCTTGGGAGGCATGGGCAAAATAACCGTACGGGTGGGAAGGAATGCCGCGTTGCAAGCAACGCTGCATGTACATTGACTCAAAAACTGTCACATCCTGATCGAGGTGAACAGCCAGCCGTACTGGTCAGCTAAGGCATTTCACATCGATCAGGATGAAATCAGCACGCGATCCGGTGGGATGATGGAGAATCAGCCCGGAACGCCCGGTTCGGCTTGTTCCCGGCCTTCGAGGATCTTCTTACGAACTTCCTGGGCAGCCGCCTTGATGTCCTGCATCTTCTTACGCACGCGTGTCCCGGCTGCCTTGTTGCCGCCAACCGCCTTATGAACGTCTTCTTCGGCTTCGGCAACCAGCTGTTTCAGCAATTCGTATTCCTGCATAAATGAACCTCCTGAGAGATCAGTGGATACAAAAAACGATACTGGCGACACAGGGGGGTGTCAATTAACCCCCCAGCCGTGCGGACGCGACCGTTTGGGTGATGGAGGCCCCCCTGCCTGCCCGGATCAGGATGGCAGCAACATTGCGCTTCCCTCGATGCGCAGCCCCCACGGCCGACCGCCGCTACGCGTTGACAGACTTTGCCCCCCCGTCTACGTTGACGGGATGCTTCCATTGACGCGCCACGGCTGGCGGGAAATGCTGATTGGATCGATTGTGCTGGTTGCAACCGGTGTCGTACTGGGATGGGTCTGGTTCCCCCTGTCGCTGCTGGTGATGCCAGTATTGATCTGGTTGTTCGCGTTTTTCCGCGATCCCGAGCGCACCGTCCCTACGGAACAGCATGCGATGGTCAGCCCCGCTGACGGTGTGGTGTCGGATATCACTGAGATTGACCACGATCCCCTGCTCAATGCCCCTGCTGTGCGGGTGGGCATCTTCCTTTCGGTCTTTAACGTCCACATCAATCGCGCCCCCTGCGATGGGCGGGTGGTGGATGTCCTTTACAAAAAAGGTAAGTTCATCAACGCCCTGCGTCATGATGAAGCCTCCAGCGAAAACGAGAGCAATACGCTGGTACTGGCGGAGCATGAAGGCGAGCGGCGGGTGGCTGTGGTGAAGCAGATCGTTGGGCTGATCGCTCGGCGGATCATCTGTACCTGCAAGGTCGGCGATCACGTCCGGCGCGGGGACCGGATTGGCATGATCAAGTTCGGCAGCCGAACCGAGTTGTACATCCCCAAGTGGCTGGAACCCAGGATCGAAGTCCAGGTCGGTCAGAAGGTGCGTGGCGCTGCCGATATCATCGCGACACTCGGCCAGCCGATTATCGTCCAGCCCGCCGAACCCGTTGACGAGGAATACGAGCCGATTGCCCCACGGAGGACACCGGCATGACCCCGCCCGACGGTGCAGACCCCCGCCCAACCAGCCGATCGACACAAGACTCCGAACATCGCCGCCGCAGATTGCGCCGCCGCGGACGCACCGTCTATATCCGATCCGTCCACTTCATGCCCAGCCTCGCCACGCTGGGCACCGCCATCTGCGGGTTCGCAGCCATTTATATTGCAGGCTTGAACATGGAGCGCAGCCCCGCCAACCCGGATCCCTGGGCGGCGGCCCTCGCCCCCCACCAGTACACGGCGGCTGCCTATTTCATCTTCTTTGCCATGTTCTTCGACGCCATCGACGGCCGGCTGGCGCGTTTCACCCGCCACACCACCGATTTCGGCGGCCAGCTCGACAGCCTTGCCGATGTCATCAGCTTCGGCGTCGCCCCGGCATATCTGGCATTGCAGGTCTTCAAGTTCGACGGCCCGCAGATCCCCTTTGTGATATCGCGGTTCATCTGGGCAATTGGCGCATTGTACGTCTGTTGTGCCGCCATTCGCCTGGCACGGTTCAATGTCGCCAACGAACATGGCGAACAACACCATTTCAGCTTCCTGGGTTTGCCCTCCCCCGGTGCCGGCGCGGTGGTGGCTGCATTTGTGCTGATGCAGCAGGATCTGAAGTTCGAGGGCATCGAACATCAGAGATCGTTCCTGGAGCTGCTGTCCAATATCTGCCTGTATATCCTGCCCCTGGTGCTGCTGGCAGCCGGGCTGCTGATGGTCAGCGGCATCCGATATCCGCATCTGGTCAACCGCTATCTGCGCGGCCAGCAGGCACTGGGACGGCTGATCACAGCAGTCGTGATCGTGCTGCTGCTGGTCGTTGCCCACCAGTATGTCCTGGGCGTGGGTGC
>CAZSJB010000144.1:6874-7565 GCA_964606625.1 uncultured Tepidisphaeraceae bacterium
TGTACATGCTCACCGGTGTCGTGCCTTATGCGTATGTGCGCCTGAAGTCTCGCTTCGCCTCCACCTCGGACTGATCGCAGGCAGACAGGTCAATCCTGGGGCACGTTGCGCACAATCAGCGACTGCTGCGTCTGCGTCACCGGTGTACGATCCACTATGAACGCGACGCGTCGCTCAGCCACCAGCTCGGGCAACTCTGTGCCAGCGCCGCGCCATCCTTGTACCAGCACATAGACGGTGAATGTATCCGAACGGGTTGTCACCAGGTTGCTGATGCGCGTCAGCATGAGATAACGGCGTTCAAAGTCATCGTCAGGGTCGTTGTCGTCTTCAAAATCACCCCAGGCTGGATCGGGATTGACAGGCAATCCCGGCGGTTCGCGGAACTCCGGTACGCGCAGCAGGTCGAACAAGGTTTTAAATGGCCCCTCAGCCCGGCGATTGGCAACAATCGCCCGGGCAATCGCCTCGTTGCGCGCTGGATCATCAGGCACGAAAGGCAACTTCGCCAGCACAGGCCAGGGCGCCGTGTTGATGTTGATCAATCCCTGAACCCCCACCAGCTCCTCGCCATCATTCGGGCCGGCTGTCGACGGTGAGTTCTGAACCGGCTGCCCCGTAGCGGTATAGTCCTCATGCGGCGCCTGCACGGTCAGGTAATCGAACAGGTCTGCCGCCCAGGCATAGTTGT
>CAZSJB010000145.1:0-7543 GCA_964606625.1 uncultured Tepidisphaeraceae bacterium
ACAATCAAGATCCCATCGCAGACATGCTGACCCGCATCCGCAACGCCAACCGCGTCGGACGCAAGATGGTGCTCGTGCCGCGCAGCAAGATCTGCACCGGCATCGCCCACGTCCTCAAAGAGGAAGGGTACATCGATGACTTCGATGTCATTGAGGACTCTGCCCAGGGGCAGATCCGCATCAAGTTGAAGTATTCGCTCAGCGGGCAGAGCGTCATTCGCGACATCGACCGCCAGAGCAAGCCCGGGCGTCGCGTCTATCGCAAGGTCAAGGACCTGCCCAAGGTGCTCAATGGCCTGGGCATCGCCGTGGTCTCAACATCCAAGGGTGTGATGAGCGATCGGCGTGCCCGTGAAGAGAACGTCGGTGGTGAGTTGCTCTGCACCGTCAGCTAATGCAGAACCAAGTGATCTAGCGGGAAGCCGGCTGATCTTAGCCGTGAGCAACACCGCAGCAGGAGAATCGACATGAGTCGTATTGGCAAGAAACCCGTTCCCCTCGGTCAGGCGAAGGCGAATATCGCCGGGCGCCACGTCGCCATCGAAGGCCCCAAGGGCAAGCTGGAGCTGGATCTGCATGACTGCATCCAGGTCGAGCAGCAGGACGGCAACCTGGTCGTGACGCGCCAGAACGATGAGAAGCAGGCCCGGGCGCTGCACGGCCTGACTCGTTCGCTGCTGGCCAACATGGTTGAGGGCGTCACCAACGGATATACCAAGACACTGGAAATCCACGGTGTTGGCTATCGCGCCGAGCAGAAGGGCAAGAACCTGGTGCTGTCGGTCGGATTCGCCAATACGATCACGGTTCCCATTCCCGGGAATGTGACGGTGCAGCTCGAAGGCGGCAACCGGGTGATCGTCAGCGGCATCGACAAGCAGGCCGTCGGCCAGTTTGCCGCCCAGGTTCGCGCGGTTCGTAAGCCCGAGCCATACAAGGGCAAGGGTATTCGTTACGCGGGTGAGCAGGTCAGGATCAAACCGGGCAAGGCCTTTGCCGGCGCCGGTGCCAAGTAAAATGGTGGTCCACTTTCAGGTGTGCAGGGTTTGGGCTGGATTGGCCGCTGATCTTCACAACTGATAACGGACAGCTGAAAACGGACAAAGAGCAATGGATAAGAACAAAGCCAAAGCCGTGCGACTGCAGCGGCGGAAGTACCGCATCCGCAAACGTGTGTTCGGTACGGTCGAACGACCGCGCCTCTCGGTGTTCCGCAGCGACAAGCACATTTATGCCCAGATCATCAACGACATCGAGGGCAAGACTCTGGTCTCGGCGGCCAGCACCGACAAGGAGCTGCGCGGTGATCTGAACAATGGCGGGAATATCGAGGCCGCCAAGCGCATCGGAAAGGCCATCGCCGAGCGGGCCCTGGCTGCCGGTGTGACCAAGGTCGCCTTCGATCGCGGTGGACGCATTTACCATGGCCGGATCAAGGCGCTGGCCGACGCAGCCCGTGAAGGCGGACTGCAGTTCTAAATCAAAAGAGTGAAACATGACTGAGCAGAATCCCACTCCCGAAACTTCACAGCCGGAACAGCAGACGGAACAGCAGCCGCAAACGGAGGCTCAGACGCCAGCTCCTGCTCCCGAGCAACAGGCTGCCCCTGAGCAGCAGACTGCTCCCGAGCAGCCCGCAGCGGAACAGCCCGCTGCCGATCAGGCTGCAGCCCAGCGCGGCCGTGGCCGTGATGGTCGAGCTGCCGGTCGCGATCGCCGGGATCGGCGCCCGCGCGAAGAAGAGGGCGGCTTGGAATCCGCCGTTGTGCGCATCTATCGCTGTTCCAAGGTCGTCAAGGGTGGCCGCACCTTCAGCTTTGGCGCGCTGGTGATCGCCGGCGACCGCCAGGGCAATGTCGGCGTCGGCTATGGCAAAGCCAATGAAGTGCCGCCTGCCGTGGAGAAGGCCACCAAGGACGCGCGCAAGAACCTCGTGAAGGTCCACCTTCGTGGCGGCACGATTCCGCATCAGGTCACCGGCCGAGCTGGCGCCAGCACCGTCGTGCTTGCTCCCGCCCGTCCGGGTACGGGTGTGACCGCCGGCAAGAGCGTTCGTCCGGTTCTGGAACTGGCGGGCATCACCGACATCCTCACCAAGGCCTATGGCTCGACCAGCCCCAAGAACTTGGTGAAGGCGACCCTGAACGCCTTGCGGTCACTGCAGTCGCCCGAAGAAGTCGCGGCATTCCGCGGGGTCGAGCTGGCCAAGGACGCGGGTGAAGTTGTCTCCGCGTGATGAGGCAGATATCGGCAGCAGGGCAGTAACGAATCAACTGGCAACGGGTATCGAATCATGAGCATGATCCACGAAATCACCAGCGGCGCTACCCGCAATACCAAGCGCACCCGCAAGGGGCGTGGGCGTTCGGGCGCAGGCGGTAAGACTGCCGGCCGCGGCACCAAGGGTGCCAAGGCCCGCGGCGGAAAATATGTCAAGCGCGGTCACGAACACGGGCAGATGCCGATTTACCGCCGCTTCCCCAAGCGCGGATTCAGCAACTTCCAGTTTGCCCGCCGGTTCCACGTCGTGAATGTGTCGGATCTGGACCGTTTTGAGGATGGCACAACCGTCGATGCAGCCACCCTCGAGCAGGCCGGCCTCATTCCGGGTCAGGACCTGCCGGTCAAGATTCTGGGCAACGGGGAACTGTCGCGCAAGCTGACCGTACAGGCCGGTCACTACAGCAAATCGGCCTATGAGAAGATCAGCCAGGCGGGCGGCGTTGCTCAGAACGCCAAGGGCGAAGCCTTCGAGTTTCCCAAGGTCAAGAAGCCGTTTGTGAAGCGTGGCGTCGAGACCGGCAGCCGCAAGAAGCAGGCGGCTGCGGAAGCGGCTGCCGCTGAGTCCGCCTCTGCCGAGGCGCCTGCCGCGGAGTGAGAACTGAATCTCGCGCCGTCCACGGCGCGAAAGAGCGAAAGCGTCCGGAATGATCAAAACCCTGCTCAATGTCTTTCGCGTACCGGAATTGCGGAACAAGGTGCTGTTCACCCTGTTCATGCTGATCGTGTATCGCGTGGGATATGCCGTGCCTATCCCGGGTGTCGACCAGACGGCCATCAAGGAGGCAGCGGCGGCGCAGGAGGGCGGCGCGTTTGACCGCCTGGCGAACTATATCTCTCTGTTTTCCGGCGGAGACATTTCCCAGAGCACGATCTTCGGGCTGGGGATCATGCCGTACATTTCGGCATCGATTATCCTGCAACTCCTGAGCACGGTTGTGCCGGCTCTGGAGAAGCTGAAAAAAGAAGGCCAGACCGGTCAGAAGAAGATCCAGGAATGGACCCGCTACCTCACGGTGCCGCTGTGCATTGTGCAGGCGATCTTCTGGCTGAGCTACATGCAGTCCAGTGAACTGGTGCAGGCCGGTTTCCAGGGCAGCCTGCTGTTCTGGGTCATGGGCATCACCTCGCTCACCGCCGGGTGTATCTTCCTGATGTGGGTGGGTGAGCAGATCGATGAATATGGCCTGGGCAATGGTATTTCGCTGATTATCATGGCAGGCATTCTCGCCCGTATGCCCGAGGCGATCGTTCTGCTGATCGAGCAGGCTAACCTGAGCTTCGAGGCGGCTGCCGACGCTGAGCGCACCATGAACCTCGGGAAGCTCGTCTTCCTGGCGTTCAGCTTCGTGTTCGTCATCGCCGGGGCGATCCTGATCACCCAGGCGCAGCGACGGATTCCGATTCAGCAGGCCAAGCACACCCGCGGCCGGCGCGTCTATGGCGGGCAGCGCCAGTTCCTGCCCCTGCGGGTGAATCATGGCGGCGTCATGCCGATCATCTTTGCCCAGTCGCTGATGCTGTTTCCGGGCATGCTGTTCGGCTGGATGAACTCGGTTGCCAATCCGACTGGAACGCCCGAGGAAGGAAGCTGGTTTGGTACGTTTGCGTACTTCCTCAACGAGCAGTTTACCTTTGGTGGGTTCATCTACATCATCACGGAAGTGGCGCTGATCTACTTCTTCGCCTACTTCTGGACGACAGTGCAGTTCCAGCCCAAGGAGATGGCTAACCAGCTCCGTGACTATGGCAGCTTCATTCCAGGGCTGCGTCCGGGCAAGCGCACAGCCGACTATCTCGAGAAGGTCATGATGCGCATCACCTTCGTCGGAGCGGCGTTCCTGGCGATTATTGCCGTGATTCCCACGGCCACCGCCACTTGGCTGCAAATTGACTGGCGGATTACCGCCTTCCTGGGCGGCACAGGATTGCTGATTGTGGTCAGTGTCGCGCTCGATATGGTCAACCGAATTGAAGCCAACCTGTTGATGCGCAACTACGGCGGATTCCTTAGCGGGCCGGGCCAGAAAGGCCGGCGGATCAAAGGTAGACAGTAAAATGTGCAGGTCAGCGGTGTTGCCATGCATGGCTGCTGACTGCCGACCGGGTTTTTCATGCCGATTGTTATCAAAACGCGCCGCGAGATTGAGATGATGCGGCGAGCCGGGCAGGTTGGCTGCCAGATACTCGCGAAGATGCGCGAGGCGGTTCGTCCGGGGATCACGACCGCTGAGCTGAATGAGGTTGCCCGGGTCGAGTTGGAGAAGGCGGGCGCGATCGGCCTGTCAAAGAATTATCCGACGTACCGTCCCGGCGAGGGGTATCCCGCCGAAACGTGCATCAGCGTTAATGAGGAAGTCGTGCATGGCATCCCCGGCGCCCGGGTGCTCCAGGAAGGGGACGTGGTCACTCTGGACCTGGCCCTGGGGCTGAACGGATATTGCTGCGACACCGCAACTACGGTTGGCGTTGGCAAGATTGATGGCGAGGTCCAGCGGCTGCTCGATGTCACGAAGCAGACGCTGTTTCTGGCGATCGAGCACATGAAGCCCGGCAAACGGTGGTCCGACGTTGCCCGGCTGATGCAGTACAACGTGGAGAAAGCCGGTTTCAACGTGGTACGCGAGTTTGTCGGCCACGGCATCGGCACCTCGATGCACGAGGATCCTAAAGTGCCTAACTTCGTGACTGCTGAGCAGTTACGAGGAGATTTCATCCTTCGCCCGGGGATGACACTGGCGGTCGAACCGATGGTCGTCATGGGTAAGCGGGCGGTGAAGCTGCTGGACGACAACTGGACGGTCGTCACCAAGGATGGCAAACCGGCTGCTCATTTTGAGCATACCGTGGCGGTGACCGAGGTGGGCGCAGACGTGCTGACCGATGGTCGGGCCCCTTGGGGCCTGTAAAGGCCCGACGAGCAACGGTGCAGGGATTGAAGCCTTGAGCTTCGCCCAGGGCCTGATTTTCCACGGCGGAAATGGTCAAGTTGACGGTGTGACCGCTTGAGATGACCGGTAATTTTTGATATTGTAATCGATTCGACCCTTTAACAGTGTACGGTGATCGTATGAAGGTCCGAGCCAGCGTGAAACGAATCTGTGAGAATTGCAAGATTGTGCGCCGCAAAGGTGTGGTGCGCGTGATCTGCACCAACGTTAAACATAAGCAGAGACAGGGATAACGTCCGTCGTCCATTGTCCGGGGTCAGCCAAAAAACTGGCAACGGGATCAACTGACAATCGACAACTGACAACTGACCAAGGACAGACAAATGCCCCGTATCAGTGGTGTTGACATTCCGAACGATAAGCCGATTCGCATCAGCCTGCGGTATCTGTATGGCATTGGGCCGACCAATGCGGATCAGATCCTCAAGGAAGCTGAAATCGACGGTCAGCGTCGCGCCAAGGACCTGACCGAAGAAGAACTCGCCAAGATCATCGGCATCATCGACAAGGGTTACCTCGTGGAAGGCGCCCTGCGTCGCCAGATTCAGCAGAATATCGCCCGCCTGCGGGATATCGGCAGCTATCGCGGTCTGCGTCATCGCCGAAGCCTGCCCGTCCGTGGGCAGCGAACCCGCTCCAATGCTCGCACGCGAAAAGGGCCGCGCAAGACCGTTGCCGGCAAGAAGGGCGTCAAGGAGCTGGGCAAGTAAGACAATGGCGTTGCGGGGTGCCGCCTGGCTGGCAACCGCAACTGCGTCACGCGGGTACGGCGTAGTCCGGATGATCCGCAACAAGAGGAACAACAGACATGGCAGATTCCAAAGGCAAAGCCGGCGCGAAGAAGAAGGTCCGCAAGGGCGTTACGCGCGGCATCGCTCACATCAAGAGCACCTTCAACAACACGATCGTGACGATCACCGACCCCAATGGCGAGACGATTTCTTGGGCGTCGGCTGGGACGATTGGCGGCATTAAAGGCTCGCGCAAGAGCACGCCCTGGGCCGCAGGTCGGGCTGCTGAAGCTGCCGCTCAGGCCGCCAAGCGCAGCGGGATGCTCGAGGTCGAAGTTCGCGTCAAGGGCCCCGGTGCCGGCCGTGAGCAGGCCATCCTTCAACTGCAGCACGCGGGTCTGAAAGTGACCGGTATCGAAGACGTCACCCCGCTGCCGCACAACGGCTGCCGGCCGCCCAAGAAGCGCCGCGTGTAAATAAACTTACAAGTTGCACGGACAGCGGTGGGGCGTCGTTCCCGACGCCGCAAGGCCGCGCCGGCAACTTACTCAATCACCACAGACTATAAGTGCGTCCACGACGAGGCTGGAGTACAGATGGCCCCAAACGGTTGGGGCGGGAACTTCCGGCAATTCGATGGATGCAAGGAGATAGAAACCATGAGAATTCGTTGGCGTGGCCTTGAATTGCCGTCGCGCGTCGTCTGCGACGAAAAAGTCTCGACCGATACCTACGGCAAGTTTACTGCCGAACCGTTCGAGCGCGGCTTTGGTACCACCATCGGCAACAGCCTGCGGCGCATTCTGCTGTCGTCACTGGAAGGGGCAGCCGTCACCCATATCCGGCTGCGCGGCGCGGATCATGAGTTTTCCAGCTTGCCGGGGGTCATCGAAGACGTCACCGATATCATCCTCAACATCAAGAGCCTCATCGTGAAGCTCGAAGGGGATGAACCGCGCGAAGTGACGCTCAAGGCCAACAAAGCCGGCCCGCTTACCGCCGGGATGATCGAAACCGATCCCAACGTCACCATCGTCAACAAGGACCTGGTGATCGCCACGCTGACCGAGGATGTCGAGTTCGACCTGACTCTTCGCGTCAACAAGGGGCGCGGCTATGTCACGGCAGCCGAAAACATCGAAGCCCAGGGTGGTGAGCAGGAAGTCGGCGTCATCGCCGTCGACAGCATCTACTCGCCGGTCACCCGCGTTCGGTACTCCACGGAAGACGCGCGCGTCGGGCAGCGCACTGACTATGACCGCCTGATCCTCGAGATCTGGACCGACGGCACGGTTACGCCTGAGATGGCGATGGTCGAAGCCGCCAAGATCATGCGCAAGCACCTCAACCCGTTCGTACAGTTCTTCGAACTGGGCGCTGAAACGGCGACTGAGGAAGCGCTCGATGCGATCCGCGAAGCCAATCAGACCACGTACGATCCTGAGCTTCAGCAGAAGCTGGACATGACCATTCAGGAACTGGATCTGAGCGTCCGGGCCAACAACTGCCTGGAGTCCGCCAAGATCCAAACCGTGCGTGACCTGGTCAAGAAGACCGAAGCCGACCTCCTGAAGGTCCGCA
>CAZSJB010000146.1:0-5560 GCA_964606625.1 uncultured Tepidisphaeraceae bacterium
GAACAGCTCTTCCAGCGGCGTTTTGGGGCGATCGCCCCAGTACCGGCGGAGGATCAGGTAGATGCTGATGCAGTCATCGCCATATTCCCCGGTGCGTACTTGGTAGCTGTTGGTGCGGGTGACGACGTCGATCCGTGCCTGGAGGCGGCAGTCTTCGCTGAGAGCGACGGTTACCGTAGGCTGAAAGTCAATCGCCCGCGCACCAGACTCTTCCGTCAGGCAGGCCAGCGGTGATTCGCTGTACATCGTTTCCGCTACAATTTCGTCGTGGTTACCGCTGTATTCGATGTCGAACCCGAACAGCACATCCAGATAGTCGATTTCTATGGGGCTAAGCCCGATATAGTGAGGCGCCATCTGAAGGATGGTCCTGTGAAGACGGGTGGCCTCTTCGATGCTGCTCGGATTGACGTGCCCGCTTGAGAGACGCTTGTTTTCCAGTGTCAGCCACCGATAGCCCGCGGCATTACGATCTTCCTCAAGACTCAGCTCGCCTTCTCCGCGGCGAAACCGGGTCATTGCGGGAAATCCCTTCTGGATTTGCTCGAAGAAATGCAGAATCGTTTCACGTCCCTGTGGTAACGCCATCTGCGAGCCCAGACGCATATTTACATAAAAATCCTCACAGAACGACGCATAAGGATTTGACATCAGGATTCTCCCTAATCCAGGTTGTTGCCCCATTCAAAGTTATCGGCCATAGCCCGCGCTGAGTGTAACCGTTTGTGTCTAGAACGAAAGTGGCATTGTCCAGGTTCGTTGACCTTCCATTTCTTCGGGCATACAAAGCATCTTCGTGAAGCTTAAACCTGTCATCGCATTAGTCGGAAGTGATGCCTTCCTCCAACTGCAGAGCCTGCATGAGATCGCTCAGCAGCTTCCGCCTGACGTTACACGGCTGGAAATTGACGGTGAGTGTGCAGAGCTTGCGGATGTGCTTGATGAGCTGCGCAGCTTCTCCATGTTCGGGGGGGATACCAAGCTCGTCATTGTCCGCAATGCCGACGAGTACATCTCACGCTTCCGTGAAGCGATGGAAAACTATGTTGCCAATCCATCCAGCACCGGCGTACTGGTGCTGCGGATGAATACCCTGAATAAGACACACCGCATTGCCAAGTTGTTGGCCAAGCATGGCCAGATTATTGAGTGCACACCGCCTTCGGCTAGGCAGTTGCCCGGCTGGATTCAGCAGCGGGCGAAAGCAGCTCACAGGATCACGGTAACTCCTGCGGCTGCCGATTTGCTTGCGGATCTCATCGGGGATGATCTAGGCAAGCTCGACAATGAGCTGGCCAAGCTCGCGCTCCAGGTGGACAGCGGAAAGGTGGATGTTGAAGACATCGGCCGCAATGTCGCATTTCAGCGCGAACAGGAAATGTGGGATTTGACCAACGCGATGGCTGCCGGACAGACGACCGAGGCGTTGCGGCGATGGCGGCGCCTGGTGCAGCTCGATCCCTCAACGGAGTTCCGAGCTGTTACCTGGATTGGTCTGTGGCTGGTGGATGTGCGAAAAGTATTGGCTGCCAAGCGGGCGGGCAAAGCGCCCCAAAGCGTTTTGCCCACGTTCAAATATCGCGATCCACGGCTTCGGGCGGAGTTCATCCGCACTGCGGAAGCGATGGGCGAAGCCGGCGCCGCCCGGGCGCTGCACCTGTTGACCGAAATCGATAAGCAAAGCAAATCCGGTGTGGGCGACGCAGCCGCGAACGTCGAACGGTTCATCCTTGAACTGTCAGCCAAATCACCGAGACATTGATTCCGACAGAGGGTCCCAACGGCTTGGACGGCCCAATCGTATGGCCTCGTTAACCGCTTTTTGCGTTTCCCGGGTAAGCCGTTGTCCCTTTCCGACGGATCACCAGCCGATCAATTGTGATGCACTCGCGTTGGGCAACGGGACGGGGTTACGGTATAAATCCCCGTCTATGGCTGAACGACAGAGAATCCTGACGGGTGATACTCCAACCGGTAAACTTCATCTGGGGCATTACGTGGGAAGCGTGGAGAATCGTGTTGCGCTCCAGGATGAATACGATTGCTATTTCATCATCGCCAACAAGCATGCCTTCACGACACGTGCTGATAAGCCGGATGAAATTCGCCAGAGCGTGATCGAAATCGCAACCGACTATCTTGCCTGCGGAATCGATCCTAACAAGAGCGCCATGTTTATCCAGAGCGAAGTGCCCGCCATTGATGAACTGACGTTCTTCTTTGCGATGCTCATTCCGTTTAACCGGCTGATGCGCAATCCCACGCTGGCCCAGGAGATCAAGGACAAGGGACTGGGAGACAAGTATTCCTTCGGGTTTCCCATGTATGCCGTCGGCCAGACGGCTGACATCCTGGCATTTCGACCGGCGCTCGTACCGGTCGGGGAAGACCAGATTCCCCACTTGGAACTGACGCGCGAAGTTGCCCGGCGGTTCAATCAAATCTACTGCGGTGTCGATCCTCACACCGATGACAAGGACTATGTCAAAGCCGGTGGCTTGTTCCCGATCATCGAGCCCAAGCTCGGCCGAGTGAAGCGCCTTGTCGGAACCGGCGGCCCCAACCCCCAGACGGGTGAGCTGTACAAGATGAGCAAGTCGCTTAATAACGCGATCTTCCTGTCCGACGATGCCGAGACTGTCCAGAAAAAAATCCGGGGAATGTACACAGATCCCAAGCGCATCCGCGCCACTGATCCGGGCGAGACCGATCCTGCAAAGAACCCTCTTTGGGCGTTCCACGAGACGTTCAATCCGGATAAGGCATGGGTCGACGAACACCGGGAACTGTACAAGCAGGGCAAGGTGGGCGATGTGGCAGTGAAGAACAAACTGGTTGAAGTGATCAACCAGTTGCTCGACCCGATACGCCAGCGGCGAAAGCACTATGAGGATCGCCCTGATGATGTGATCGACGCATTAAAGCTGGGTACCGCCAAAGCCAATGCCGTGGCAGAGGAAACGCTGCAACTGGCCAAGCAGGCAATGCGCCAGGATTATTTCCCGCGCGAACTGCGCCTGCGGTAACAGTCCGGCGGTTGGATCGCGTCGATGTCATCCAGCGATCGCCAGCTTATCGAGATAGATCAATCGCCATGGTCGACAACCGCTGATGGGCCGGCGGGTTCCCGATCGATCCGGCGGCCTGCTCATGATCGGTTCAAATCCTGGGCCGGTCGATGAAGGCGGCCGCTCTCCAACATCCGACGCCAGGCGCACGTAGCAGCAATCACACCATGGTTGTGGTCTGGGCAAAACGGGCGGCAGGAGGCACAAATCGCACGCGCTTGATTGTCAGCCTGTTGGCTGTGGCTGCAAGGTCGGTGATGCGGCGCTTACAGGCCTTTTTGAGCTTCGGCTGGATCGATCTCGCCTTCGAAACGGAACAGGGTGGCCTCTAATGCCTCGATTACCTGTTCTGCTGTGGTGAAATCGCCATTGCGAACACGCCCGGTCATCTTCTCGAACTGCTTGCCAACCTGGCTCATGCCGTCGGTAATGACCTCCAGGGAGAGTCCCTGGGCGAGACTCTGTTCAACCAGCGTGTCTACATCAAGCACCCAGCGGTCATGTTGACGATTGAACGTGAGCCTTTCCGACGTGTTATCCATCTGCAGTGTGGCCTTTTCACCCTCAATCGTGACATTCGCCTGATTGAACAACTCTACCGGGAAGTAGCGGTTTGCATAGATCGTCTCAATCGCGGCAGCGTCGAAGCGCTCTACGAGTGCTGCGCGGAAATCGGCCGCCCTTTGCGTGGCGTCGAGCATCGCGTCACGCACCCTAGTGGCATGGTCACCTGAGGCGGCCATGCGATCACGAACACCTGCCTCGTCGCCGGCGATTATGGCCTGTATTATGGCAGGAAATACCTGTTGCGGCGTCTCGGCTGGCTGAGTCGTCGGCTGTTCGGCGTGGACGAATGTTGACGCCAGGGTGAAGACGGCGATAAGCGTCATGATCCGGACCATGGATACCTCCCTTTGTTGCCGGAATGTGTCCAAAATGTACCGGTGCCGCTGGGCTCGCACAAGCAAAATCCTGTTGGCGGGTGGTCCCTATGCGTCTGTGTCGCTTCGGGTTATCTTTCCGCCATGGCTGAGATGCCGGTCCGATCTACCAAACCGACCTGCCTGCGCGACGATGCGCTGGCGGTGCTGCTGCGCCTGCGCGAGGCCGGGCATGTCGCCTACTTTGCCGGCGGCTGTGTGCGGGATGAACTGATGGGGCGTCAGCCGACGGACTACGACATTGCCACCGATGCGCCGCCGGATCGGGTACGCAAGCTTTTTCGTCGCACCGAAGCTGTCGGACAAGCATTTGGCGTGATACTGGTTCGCCAGGGGCGCAGCGTCGTGGAAGTTGCGACGTTTCGCTCGGAAGGGGTGTACCTCGATGGGCGCCGGCCGACGAGTGTGCAGTTCACCTCGGCTGAGGAGGACGCCCGGCGGCGGGATTTCACAATCAATGGCTTGTTTCTCGACCCCATTGAAAACCGGGTCATCGACTACGTGGGCGGACAGGAGGACCTGAAAGCCCGCCGGCTTCGGGCGATCGGAGATCCGGGGGCCCGTTTTGCAGAGGATCATCTGCGGCTGTTGCGGGCGGTGCGTTTCGCAGCCCGGTTTGACTTGACGATCGAGCCTTCCACCGGGGAAGCCATCCGCCGTCATGCCCCGCAACTGATCCGTATCAGCCCGGAACGCATCGCCGAAGAGTTGCGACTGATGCTCTGTCCGCCGACCCGGGTGCGCGCGTGGCCGGCGTTATGGGAGTTTGCCCTGGTGGGCCAGGTGTTTCGATTTATCCACCCGCCTCAGGAGATCCAGTTAAATCGAGCGCGGTCGATTTTTCTAGCGATTGAGCAGGGGACAACCCTTGGATTTGGCGAAGCGCTGGCGGGGGCAACGCTGTGCTACCAATGGCAATTGCGCGGAGGCGAGGGGGATTTGCGAGATCTGCTGGAAAAGCCAGCCGTCCAGGCAGCCGTGCGAGGCTGCCGCAAGGGATTGCGACTCAGCAATGAGACGTCAACTGAAATGGGGATGATCCTGAGCAGCATTTCGCCACTGCTTGCGGATGATCCGCCGCGTGTGGCGGCTATGAAGCGATTCCTCGCCTTGCCAGCCAGCGGCGGCGCACGGCGGCTGCTGCGGGCGATACAGGCAGTGGGGGTGCAGCCGGAGCGAATCGACTGGCTGGAAGGTCAGCTGGATGAGCTGGCGAAGACGGAGGTGGCGCCGCCACCACTGATTACCGGGGATGATCTGGTTCAGGCTGGTATGCATCCCGATCCGGCTTTTAAGCGCATTCTGGATGCGGTTTATGACGCCCAACTGGAGCATCGCATCAGTACCCGTGAGGATGCGATGGCGTTGGCGCGCCAACTGAGGGGATCGTAGAGGTTTGACAGGGTAACGGGTGCGAATACATTGGCGCGGGCATGAAGATATCGATGGAATGGTTGGGCCAGTACCTGTCCGGTGAGCTGACCGGGGAGGCGGCTGGCGATGCGCTGACCAACGGCGGCCTGCCGGTGGAGGAGATGGAACGCGTCGGCG
>CAZSJB010000146.1:5570-7509 GCA_964606625.1 uncultured Tepidisphaeraceae bacterium
TTTGCGAGTGGAGGAAATAGACCGTGTTGGTGAGGACACGGTCATAGACGTCGAAGTGACCAGCAATCGCGGCGACTGTCTCTCACATGTCGGCGTGGCCCGCGAGCTGGGGGCATTGCTGCGACGGAATGTGACGTTGCCGGAGATTGGGGAGGAACCGGGCAACGGAGAGACCCCACCCATCCAGGTACGTAACGACGCTCCAGATCTCTGCGGCTATTACAGTGCCCGGGTGATCCGCAATGTGAAGGTCGGTCCGTCTCCCGGCTGGATGAAGCGTCGCCTGGAAGCGGTTGGATTGCGGTCGATTAACAACATCGTCGACATTACCAACTATGTGATGTTCGAATTGGGCCAGCCGCTGCATACATTCGATTACGACAAGCTTGCTGGTCAACAGATCATTGTGCGTACGGCGCAGCGGGGCGAAAAGCTCATCAGTATTGATGGCCGTGAACGGACATTGACCGAGAAAATGCTGGTCATTGCCGATGCACAAAAGCCGGTGGCGCTGGCGGGTGTGATGGGCGGGCTGGACACGGAAGTGTCGGACGGGACGAGGACCGTTCTCCTGGAATCCGCCCGGTTTGATCCGCTGGTCGTGCGCAAGACCGCTCGCGGGCTGGCGATGATGAGTGACAGCTCGTACCGCTTTGAACGAGGCATTCCCCGCACGCTGCCGCCGTTGGCCAGTGCGCGAGCTGCGCGGCTGATTGTTGAACTGGCGGGTGGAGAGATGGTTGGCGGGCTGGTGGCCGTGGGGGATGCCTCTCCGGAAAACAAACAGCTGGTGCTGCGGATGGAGCGCCTGCGTCGCCTGCTGGGGGTGGATTGGGAAATTGAAAAAGCCATGGATGCGCTCCATTGGTTGGGGCTGTCGCCGGTGCGCGAAGGGAATGACGTGCGGGTGACGGTTCCGCCATGGCGGCTGGACCTGAACATTGAAGCCGACCTGATCGAAGAAGTTGCCCGTATCGTGGGTTATGAGCAGATCCCTGTGCGCGATGAGCTGTCGCTTCGGGTGTCGCCGGAGGATTCGATCCAGCGGGCCGGGGAGATCGTGAACGACGTGCTGGTAGGGGCGGGATATTTCGAAGCGATCACCTTCTCGTTCGTCAGCGATGCTCTGGCGGACGATTTCACGCCAGCCGAGGCAAAGGCCCTGCCGCGTGCCGCCCATGCGGTGCGCAAAGTGGATGGACGTTTGCGACCGAGTCTGTTGCCGGGCCTGTTGGAAGCGGTGCGCCGCAATGAAACTGCCGGTGTGGCCGAAGCCAGGCTTTATGAGATCGGCTCCACTTTTTGGACCACCCGCGACGGCACCGTGGAAGAGCGGCGACGGATCGGCTTGGTTGGCAGCGAAGATCTGCGCGAGGTGCGCGGCACCGTCGAGGCAATCCTGCGAAAGCTCGATGCCCGGCGTGAGGTGAAGATAATCCCTGAAGACCACGCAGGTTACGCCCAAGGCGCAGCCGCCCGAATCGAATGGGGCGGCCAGAGGATCGGACATCTCGGCAGGATCGACCCAAAAGTCCTGAACAAGCTGGATCTGCGTACCAAACCGGCTGCTGCTGAACTGGACCTTCGACCATTGCTGGAAGGTGCACAGCTTGTTCCCCAGCTTCAGCCGCTGCCCAAGTTTCCGTCGATTCGCCGCGACCTCTCGCTGATTCTCGCCGAAACCACGCGATTTGAGCAGATTGCCGCCGCCGTCACCAAGGCCCAACCCGATATGCTCGAAGATCTGGAGTATGTCACGACGTATCGCGGTAAACCGCTGCAACGAGGTCAGAAAAGCGTGACGATCAGCCTCGTCTTCCGCTCGCCTGATAAGACCCTCACCAGCGAAGAGGTCGAGACGTCGGTGCAGCGGGTTATCGATGTGGCGAAGCGGGATTTGAATGCCGAATTACGCATCTGATCGGGAGAGGCCGGTTGC
>CAZSJB010000147.1:0-7434 GCA_964606625.1 uncultured Tepidisphaeraceae bacterium
CCCTGGGGTCAGCAGACCAACATCAACGCCACCATCAAGAACCAGACGCTGCGCCAAGCCCTTCAGGCCATCACCCAGAAGCTCGGGCTGACGTTTGAATTGCAGGACCAGGCCGTCCAGCTCAAACCCCTGCCCGCCCTGCGTCGCCTGGGGCAACGTGCCACCGTGCAGGAACTGGCTGTCCTGGACCTGCTCCAGAGCACCCCAGCCGACCTGAATGCCGACACCATGTCCTTTGCCGACCTGGTGCGGGCGATCGACAGCAAGCTGGCTGAAGCCGCCGCCGAATACGCTATCGAAAACCGGGCGGGCGATGCCATTAACATGAACCAGATCATCTCCATCCCCCGCGGCGCTACCCTGGCGGCTGCGCTGGATGCCATCAATGAACAAACCCGCGCCACCTGGCATCCCTGGGGCAAGAGCATCGTCATCGACTCCAAGGAAGACCAGATCGCCCATCAGTTGGAGAAGACCGTCAACATCCGCTACAACGGCGTGGACGTCACCCAGGTGCTGATGGAACTGTCACAGCGGGCGGGCGTCGATTTCATGATCGAGCCGGGCGCCATCCAGCGCATTCCCGTCGAGTTCCGGACCGTTCGCCTGATTCTGGACAACGTCACCATCCGCCAGGCACTGGAAAGCCTCGCCGGTTTCACCGGACTGGGCTACATCATCAACGATCGCGGCGTCTATATCTGGAACAACACCTCCACCACCGGCGGCAGCCGCGACCGCACCATCGCCATCATTACCCTCGACAACGGCATGCAGGTCATGGTTACCGAGTCGCAGGTCACGCCTGAGATGCGCGAATACCTGCGCCACAAAACCGCCCAGGAGCTCGAGCGGGTCCGGATCATGATGGAAGAAGAAGGTTTCGTGCCTTCCACGCAGCCGGCAAATTAAGCATAACCCCTATCACCCGCACAAACCGATCATGACGCGGCATCTGGCGACTTCCAGCGGCCGCGTCCTATAATTTCCCGCTTTTGGAACCTGATTGCTTACACCCCTTTACGGTGTATGATTTACAGGACGGGGATTGCGCACCGCCAATTGCGCAGTTGCACCTCGTCCCTGGAGCGGGATGTCCGGAGCCTCAATACCAGTTTCACGCCCGGTGGGCCGGGCTATGATCGTCGGAAATGCCGACTGTCGCATCGCGCCGCGCACGGCCATGAGCGACATCGGGTATCAGTGCGCTGAGGTGGACGATCCCTATGCCGCAATGGCTGAAATTTGTCGTCGCCCCCTGGTTTATCGGGCCCTGGTGCTCAGCCTGAACAGCCTGTTCCGCGAAGAACTGTCCCTGATCGAAACCATCAAGCGACGCTTCGGGCACATCGACATCTGGCTGACCGACACCGACGGCCGACAGGCCGCCCTGGCGGAGGCCCTGCGCCTCGGAGCCGACGGGCTAATCGCTGAGGATGGCATTCACCGCATCGGCAGCGGCAGTCCGCCGCCCCAGCGTCCGCCGGCGGTCACGATCATTCCGCCGCAACCCATCTCCGAAGCACCGCCGCTCCATGAAAAAGAAGATAATGAGCAACCTCTGAATGCTGACCCACCCGCTGATGCATCCGGCGAGCCGATCCTGACAGCCGAAGAGCTTCGTGCCCTGCTCCAGGAGGATGAAACAACCCATGAGCATCCATAACACAACCGCTTTTGTCTTCCTGGTCGGTGCGTATCACCGTGGTTCATTGACCCGTTAAGCAGCTATGGTCCGATTTGCCCACGAACGCGTTCTGTTGATCGGCGACACCAGTCGCGAGATCCAGTCCGCGCTCGCACAGGCTGCCCCCGGCGCGCAGATCACCACGGTGGCCGGTATCTTTGACGCCATCGCTGAACTGTCCGGCGGGGACTACACCACGATCCTCGCAGCCGTCGAACCCATCGAACGTCGCCCCGAAGCCGCTATTCGCACGCTGCGCGAAGTGGCAGGCGACAGCCGCCTTCTGCTGTTCAGCCATCCGACACTCGAACCGCTGTCGCGTCGGATGCTCGATTACGGCTGCGATGATTATGTGGTCGCACCGCCCACCCCCCAGGAGCTTCAGCAGATCCTGGGCACACCGCCGCTGCGCCTGGCGATGCCCGATCCGGAGACGCACGATGGGGAAGATCCTTCTGCCGACATCCTGGTCACTCCGGCTGCCTCCCCGCTGACCACGCTGCCCCTGGCCGACATCCTGCTGGATGCGCTGTTGCAGCATCCATCCGATGCACCGGCGGCTGCGGTCAAGCAGATCAACCAGCGTGTGGCGCCGATGATGTCGCTCCAGTTGCTTCCCTCAGCCGATACTCCTCCCACACCCGAGGAAGACCAGCGACTCCTCGCGCACCCGCTACGCACCCAGAACGACACTGACAGCACGCTCTACCTGATTCTTCCCGCAGATCAGGACGAAACGGCCGCCCGCCATTTCCTGGCGCAGCTCGCATTGCTGCTGGGCAAAGTGGTTGGGCTGCAAGATCGGCACAACCGCCTGCAAAAACTCGCCATCACCGATGAACTGACCGGGTTGTACAACGGGCGCTATTTCCGACACTTCCTCACCCGCATTCTCGAGAAGGCCCGCGCGATGCGTTTCCCGGTCACGCTGCTGCTGTTCGATATCGACAACTTCAAGCAGTACAACGACCAGTTCGGCCATGCGGTGGGGGATGAAATCCTCAAGCAGACCGCCGCCCTGATGAAACGATCCTGTCGCGACCATGACCTGGTCGCCCGCATCAGCGGGGATGAGTTTGCCGTGGTCTTCTGGGAGAAAGAAGGCCCGCGTCAGCCGCGCGAACCCCAACCGACACCCCCCTCGCGCGTGCCGCAGACAATCATGTCGATCCTCAACCGCTTCCGCGGTTTGCTCCAGTCGCAGGACTTTTCCGAACTGGGCCCCACCGGCCGCGGCTGCCTGACCATCAGCGGCGGCCTGGCGGTCTATCCCTATGACGCCTCTAACGTGGAGGATCTGATCAAAGCCGCCGATGAAGCCCTCATGTTCGGCGCCAAGACCTCTGGCAAAAACCGCATCCAGATCGTCGGCGACGAAAGCTGTAGTCCTGACATACAGCGATAGAAAACCACCGATGCGGCACGTCTGAACACCACGCAATCAGTCGTGTGCGCGGATAATTGCGTGTGCGCAACACACAACGCCACCTGCGTGTCCAGTGTGCCCCATCGATGGGTGTGGGGGTTATGCGTTGGCTTGCGGATTGACGCTGGTTTCGGCGATGGCTGTCAGGCGTTTATCGGTGGCGCCTTCTTCATCCAGCGTCTGCTGGAGCGTCTGGGCGACATCGGTCAACCCGAGGCGCTGGGCAAAGTTGCGCACCGTGCCGTAACCGGCAATTTCATAATGCTCAACCCGCTGAGCCGCGGCAATCAGCGCCGCATCGCGCACGGCATTGTCGCCTTTGGCGCCCATCATCTCTTCGCCTTCCTTGATCAGGCCTTTCATCGCCTCGCAGGTTTCACGCTGGGGGCTTTTGCCCAGGCGATGGAAAATCTGCTCCAGGCGCTGCACATGCTGGCGGGTCTGGGCTTCATGATCTTCAAATGCCTGCTTCAATTCCGGCGACGTGGCGGCTTGTGCCATCTTGGGCAGTGCGTCAGTCAGACGCTTCTCCGCGTCATATAGATCCTCGAGTTGTTCGAGAAACAGGTCATTCAGCGTATTAAACTCAGTGCTGGCAAGCAGTCCCATGGTGTGGCTCCTTTCACAGAGATTAACAGTCCAAGCGCACAGGCAACGTCCTGCGCTTCCACATATCCGAGGTGCAAAGCCCATGCCCCCTGGCCCTGTCTTTCTCCCAGGACTGCACGATTGACCCACTTTCTGCTACCATCCCCTGCGTATGACTCCCTCACCTTCTGTCGATCAGTTGCAAGACGAGTTCGGCCTCAATGGCCTGGTGCGATTTGACCATGGACAGGGCGGGCTGGTCTGTGCCCGAATCCACACCCGCGCCGCCCAGGCGGAAATCTATCTGCATGGCGCCCATGTCACGCGCTATGCGCCCAACAACCAGGAACTGCTGTTTCTCAGTCAGAAAAGTGCCTTTGAACCGGGCAAACCCATTCGCGGCGGTGTGCCGATCTGCTTCCCGTGGTTCGGCCCCAAAGCCGATGACGACGCGGCCCCGCTGCATGGCTTGGCGCGCGTGCAGACGTTCACGGTCGAATCCGTCGCCGCCCGCGACGACGACGTGGAGATGGTCCTGCGCCTGCGACCTGAGCAGGCCCTCGGCAAGGACTGGCCGCTGGGCGTGACGCTGCGCCATCGCATTGTCATCGGCAGCGCATTGACCATGACGCTGGAGGTCGAAAACGCCAGCGCGGACCTGTTCCGGTTTGAGGAGGCGCTGCACACGTACTTCAACGTCAGCGACATCCGACAGGTGGAGGTGCACGGGCTGGAGAACACCGACTATTTCGACAAGACCGACAACATGGCCCGCAAAACGCAGGTCGGACCGGTGCGATTCACCGAAGAAACCGACCGCATCTATTTCGCCACGCAGGCCACCACGACGATCCGCGACGGCGAGCGCATCATCGAGATCCAGAAGACCAACTCCGACGACACCGTGGTATGGAATCCCTGGATCAACAAAGCCGCCGCCATGCCGGACTTCGGCGACGACGAGTGGCAACGTATGCTCTGCGTCGAAACGGTCAACTGCGGCCAGCATGCCGTCGAACTGCCACCCGGCCAGACCCACCGGATGACCGCGCGGATCTCTGCCCGGTAATCAATCCTGTTAATGGCCCACGGCAGTGAAAGGCAAGCGATTGTCTGTCCCACTCTGTGGACAATTGCTGGATTCTCAGATGTGGTGAGGTAGCGCCCCTGCCACCACAGAACCCCAATTACTCAGCCATGACTGATCATCCCGTCGCCATCATCACCGGAGCCGGAAGCGGCATTGGCCGCGCAACCGCCATTCAACTCGGCTATGAAGGGTACACCACCGTGCTGGTCGGCCGGCGACGTGAGCGCCTGGAGCAGACCGCCGAATGCGTCACCAGTGAATCGCTGATTCTCCCAGCCGACGTGAGCGATCCCGCCCAGGCCCAGCGGCTTATCGACGACACCCTCGCTGCCGCTGGCCGCGTCGATGCGGTCGTCCATTGCGCGGGCTTGGCGCCCCTGCTGCCGATCGAACAGATGGAGACCGATCTGTTCAACGCCGTCCTGGCGACGAACCTGTCAGCCGCGTTCCATCTCGCCAAGGCGGCCTGGCAGCCGATGAAAGCCCAGGGCGGCGGCGTGCTGGTGAACCTGTCGTCCGAGTCATCGCGCGATCCATTTACCGGCTTTGCCGCCTACGGCGCAGCCAAGGCCGGTGTGAACCTCCTGGGGTTGGCGCTGGCGCGCGAGGGACATGAACACAACATCCGGGTGCACACTATCGCCCCGGCTGCCGTCAAGACGGAGATGTTCCGCCAGCTCATGACACCCGAGCAGTATCCCACCGAAAAGACGCTCGACCCCGAGGCGGTCGCCCGCGTGATCGTCCAGTGCATCACCGGCGACCTGTGTTACACCAGCGGCGAGGTGATCTACCTGCACAAGACGTTCTAACCGTCTCCCTGAACAACCGCCGACACAGGGGAAAACCATTCGAGAAAAGTTTTTGCCTGTTCGGGTTTCGTATGGTATACAGTAGGAAGGTTCCATCGCCGGTGCCGTCGTGCATCGTAGCGATGTAACAGATTGCAACAGATTGCAACACTTTCCCCAAAAAAATTGGGCTGAGGGGAAACCTCACCGACATGGCAATCTGCCAGCCGCGCTCAAAGCATTGCATCCCAGCCGCGTTACGATACGCTGCCGCCTTGTTTTCATGAGGACGGGAAGAACAGATGGCTGAACTGCATCTATTGTCACCCAAGGGTTTTGTCGCCGGCGCAGTCCATGCAGGGCTCAAGCGCCGAAAGCTGGACGTCGGGCTGCTGGTTTGCGAACGGCTCGCAGCCGCCGCGGCGGTCTTCACGACCAACAAGGTCTTCGCCGCGCCGGTGAAGATCGGCCGGGAGCACATCGCCGGCGGCCGGCTGCGCGGTGTGGTGGTCAATGCCGGTAACGCCAATGCCTGCACCGGAAAGCAAGGGGAGCGCGACGCGCGGCGCATGTGTGAACTGGCTGCCGCGGCGATCGGCTGTGATCCACAGCAGATTCTCCCTTCTTCCACCGGGATCATCGGACATCTGATGCCCATGGACAAGATCGAGCGCGGCATCGCCGGCGCAGCCGCGACGCTGGGCAACAGCGCCGAACATGCCCAGCAGTTCGCCGATGCGATCCTCACCACCGACCTGGTTCGCAAGACGGCTGCAACCCAGGTGAAAATCGGTCGCGAGACCGTCACCATCGCCGGGGTCTGCAAAGGCAGCGGCATGATCGGCCCGCGCATGGCCCTGCCCGGCAAGGAACAGGTCCTGCACGCGACCATGCTGGCGTACCTGACCACCGATGCGCAGATTACCCCCGCCCAATTGCGAAAGCTGCTGGCGCCGGCAGCCGATCGGAGCTTTAATGCGGTCACGGTCGATGATCACACCAGCACCAACGACACCGCAGCCATCCTGGCTTCGGGCTTGGGGGCCAAGATCGCATCGGCGGCCCATCAGAAAAAATTCCTGGCTGCCCTGGAAGAAGTCTGCCAGTCGCTGGCGTACCAGATCGCCAAGGACGGTGAAGGCGCAACCAAGGTGGTGAAGGTGTGGATCCGCAAAGCAGCCAACCAGCCGGCTGCCGATGCCATCGCCCGGGCGATCGCCAATTCGCCGCTGGTCAAGTGCGCCATGCACGGCAACGACCCCAACTGGGGCCGTATCGTCTCAGCCGCCGGACTGGCCGGCGTCGCCTTCGATCCGGACAAGGCGGTACTGACCCTGCAAGGCACCAAAGTCTTCAGCCGCGGTCGCCCCCTTCCCTTCGACGCCACCGCCGTCAGCCAGGCCCTTGCCGCTGATGAAGTCGCTGTCGAACTGACCTGCAACCTCGGCAAATCCGAAGCAACGGTCTGGACCTGCGACCTCTCGCGCGACTACATCCGCATCAACGCCGATTACCATACATGATCCCCCACCCGCGACATGCCACGCCCCCCACAGTTCACCGGCGGCAGAGCCGGTCAAAGCGCATGCGCTTCAACGGAATCGCGCTCCGCCCCCTTTTGTTTTCCCGGTGAAGGCGGCGACGGCCGATCCGACGGCGAAATGCAGATTCTATGGAAGAAGCCTGTATTGCGATCGCAGCACAGACACTATTAGCTACGTCCCCTTAAATCGCTCCCCGGCGGCATTGCGTGCGGTACGGGGCATGAAGGGTATGATAGCAGAAAAAGGTGGATGTCAGGCTCTGTAGAAAACCCACAGTAACGCGAGCATGCAGTTGTGGGCCAGGACAC
>CAZSJB010000148.1:0-2174 GCA_964606625.1 uncultured Tepidisphaeraceae bacterium
GAAGCGGGCATCGCTCAGCACAGAACCAAACGTGCCGTGCAGGATCTGGCGGCCGGGATCGGACAGGCCCTTACCGGCGGGGGGGGTATCCCAGCTTCCCAGGTAGGTGGCTTCAAGGCGAGCATCGTTCGACTCCTCAGCCGGCGTGGGAGCGTCAGCCAGTGTGGCTGAGACGTGATACGTCGCCTTGTCGGTGTCGTACCGGGCGCGGGAGAAATCAATGATTTCCCGGAACAGCTTCGGGTCATGGCGAGCGACAACCCGCAGGGCTTCGAGATAACTCGTTCCCGCTGTCTTTACATGGAACAGCCCGCCCGTAACGCGGGCAAACGTCGAATAGATTGACAGCTTATCCGAGCCGCTGTGCAGGCTGAGCTTGTATGGGCCGAGGATACGTGCGATGGCGGCGTGGTCCGCCAGCGACCGCTCGAAGGCCGCCAGGTCGCCCTTGTAGTCGACGCCTTTCTCAAAATCGCCGACAAACCGCGGTGCCAAGCTGACCAGCTTCATGCCGGCCTGGCGGCACTGATCGGCGATGATGAAATGCTCAGCCGGCGTGGTCGGCTGAGGCGTTTCATCGACGCTCAGCTCGATTTCAAATGGCTGATTGCGCGACGTGGCCGCCTGCTCGATATGTCGTGCCAACTCAATTGCCAGATTGATCGCTCGCCCGTATTTCACCGCGGCACGCTGGAGCGTGGTGTCATCAAAATCGATCACCGTGCCGGTGGGGAGCTTCTCCTTGCGACCGCGATAAGCATCCAGCCACGGAACCTGATCGGCCACTGCTTTGAAGCGCGTTTCAAGCGTTGCGGCATCGTAGTTGTCGGCATTCGCATCGACTTCACCCGAGGGATCGATGGTGAAAAAGACAAATCCGGCGTCGGCGGTACGATTGATGTCATCCGGGGTTTTAAGATGATCTGCATCCGCGCCCGTGGGACCAGTCCAACCGGCGGTATTCATGCCAGCCAGGGCGTCATCCATCACCTGCTGGGGCGTGCGATGGGTACGGGTCATCTCGCGGATGGACTGCTGGGGAAAGATAGGTTTGATAGGCCCGCCGCTGCGCCTCATGGCGGCGACGTGGCCGGGTGTGGCGGATCCGATGCGATCGCCAAAACCGAAACTGGGTTCAAGACCAAGAAGGACGGGTTTGTTCATTTCTGACTCCATGCGGGCAATGTGCTATCTTGCTTTTACAGTGAAGAGGCAGTTGCGCCTAGACGGTTGAGGCGACAGGCAGACAACCCGGTCCGATTGGCTCGAAGGTCTTATAGGTGAGGATGAACTCCTGATGACCCAGCGCTTCGGATGCCGTGGGTGTGCCGCCCGCTACCTTGAGAACCAGGTCACGGATTTCCTGGCCGACAGTTGCCAGGTCGTCCTGGCCTTCGAGGATGCGCCCGGCGTTAATATCCATGTCTTCGATCATGCGGCGGTAGGTATCCGGGTTGGCGCAGACCTTGATGATTGGCGAAATGGCTGACCCGACGACCGATCCGCGGCCGGTGCTGAAGAGAATCATGTGCGCGCCGCAGGCGATGAGTTCTGCGGCTTCGGCATTGTCACTGATGTTGGGAAATCCAAATCGCACTTCGCCGTCGGGGACGACATCAAGCAGATACAGTCCGGCGGCAGGGGGGATATCGCCCGGTTTGATCAGCCCGCGGATCGGATGGGTTCCGCTTTTGGTGTAAGCGCCAAGGGATTTCTCCTCCAGCGTCGTCAGGCCACCGGCTGCATTGCCAGGAGCGAAGCTGCCATGACCCAGCGTGCGGTAATACCGCTCGGCTTTGTGGACGGATTCAATCAGCAGGCGGGCGAGCTCGGGTGTGGCGGCTCGTGCAGCCATGTGATGCTCACAGCCGATCAGTTCGCCGGTTTCCTCGAAGATGCAGATGGCTCCATCTTCCAGCAACAGATCGAATGCCTTGCCGATGGCGGGATTGGCGGTCAGACCGCTGGTGGCATCCGAACCCCCGCAGATGGTGCCGATGATTAGATCGCCGGGAGTCATGGCGACACGCGGGACGTCGGCAACTTTTCGCAGGATATCTGTGACCCATTCACGTCCGGCGGTGATCGTGCTGCGCGTGCCGCCGGTCTCCTGGATGACCAGTGTCTGCACCGGCCGGCCAGATCGGCGAATCGCATCCGCCAGCCGCTGGCGC
>CAZSJB010000148.1:2184-7414 GCA_964606625.1 uncultured Tepidisphaeraceae bacterium
AGCCCAGCGATACCAGCAAGACCGCACCCACATTGGGATGCGTGCAGAGCCGCTCCATCATTCGCTGGGCGTACTCATTGGGATAGCAGCCCGGAAAACCGATTAATTGGGTGCCTTGTTCGCGAAAGGGGAACACGATCTCGCGAGCCACATGGTGTGCGCACTCGACCAGGTAAGCCACGAGTACGTAATTGCGTATTCCCTTGCGCCCGTCGGATCTCAAGAAGCCCTGCATTTCATCGCTCCTCCGTTGGGTTGCTCTCCATTGTGAAGGTGGGGAGATAATTGCTTTGCAGATTATGCGTGTGGACCAGTTGGCCGGCTTCGATATCCTGCGACGCAGACCCAATCGGGCAGCCCCATTTCAGGACGTGGCTGCCTTGAGGAATTGTTTCCAAAGCGACTTTGTGGCCCGTGGGAATGAGATCGCGGATCACCAGTTGTCGGCCGGCGAAATCGAGTATTTGACCGGCGTCGATCTGCCGGACGGCCACGGCTACATTATCTTGTTCCGACAGACGCAGCAGTGGCGCAGCGGAAGAAGAAGGGGGCGTCTGCATGATAGGAACTATCCGTCAGCAGACGACAGCTGTCAAAGGGAAAGTGATCGTCGATTACTTGCGGGGACTTGGCGGCTGGATGTATTGGATCGCGCTCAGTGACTGCTGCTGTGATTGCAGGTTGGCCAGGATACTTTCCATCTGGGCGAATTGCCGTTCCAGGCGCAGCCGCTTGGCTTCGAGCATCTTGTCCAGGTGCTTGATGCGGTCCTGGAACTGATCGGTCACTGAGTCGAGCTTGCGGTTCTCGCGAGTCACGATACCGGTGACGGGGTCGATCAGGCGATTGATGCGTTGCTCGAGAATACTGCCAATACCGCCACCACTGGCCGCCGCCGCAATCTTGGTACCGGAGATGACGCCGTTGACGGCTGCTGCTGTCAGACCGAGGTCAAAAGCAGCCTGTGATCCGTTGACGGCGGTGATGGCGAAGCTCTCCGCGCCGGTAGTGGTGTCACGGACACGCAGACTTTGGCCGTCGGGGGCGATATCGGCAATGATTTTTCCGTTGCCGGCATCATTAATCGCATTGATCACATCCCGAATGGTGCGCGCCTCAGCCAGGGAAAGCTCGATCGCGGTGCCATCCGCCACCGTGATCCGCAGGTCGTTGATGCCTTCGCCCTGTACGCGTACACCGCGACCCTCCTTGAGTTGCGAGAGGGGGGTGTCCTCACTCAAACCGCTGCTCAGTGCGGTGAACAGGCGCGAAACAGCCTCGGGATCATCTGCGTAGGCTTCGCGGAAGCGCTCTTCGTCAAATTCCAGGACTGCGCCGCTGACAACCTTCAGCCCGATTTGTGACAGCACACGATACTTGCCTGATTCAGCAACGGGTGCACTCAGGGCTGCGTAGATTTCCGACTGAATACGCCGCACCGTCGAATCCCCCAGCAGCAGGCCGGCTTTATTCGTATTCGTGTCAAACTTGGTCAGTTCGGCGATCTTCTCGACCATTGCATTGAAGTCCTCTGTGAACTTCGTGATGGTCTCGATGGCTTTGTCGGGTGTGGCGCTGACGTTGAGCGTCACCGGGCCGCTGGAGACGCCATGCAGATCGAGCGTTACCCCGGGGATCACGCCGGTGATCTGGTTGCGCGACGAGGTGACCAGCAGCGGACGTTCGTTGTCGCTGCCGCCGAGGAAAACGGCTGCGTCCTGGGCTTCGACCAGTGTCTGGGTGGCCAGGGCGGTGGTGCCGGCGTCAAAGACGATCCGACCGGCGTAACCGCCGTTGCGCGAGTTCAACGACAGACGATAGGGGGCAGCGCCCGAGCCATCATTGATGACACTGGCATAAGCGCCGAATCCTGTGTCGTTGATCTTCTGGCGGACGTCATCGAGTGTATCGGTGTCGGTGATCTCGATCGACAACTCAAACGTGCCATCAATGGTGTTGCCTTCGGCTTCACCTTCAATGCGCAGATCCGCAGCGGTGGTACCGGTGAGTCCTTCCACCTTCATCTTTCCAGCGCCGCCGGTCATATCGGTGAGCAGCAGGCCGTCGCCATTTTCGTTGATTGAAGCGGTGACGCCGATGCCACGGCTGTTGATCAGGTCGATGACTTCGCCCAGTGTCTGATAGTTTCCGTTGGACAGGTCGATTGTCGTGGTGGCTCCATTGGCGGCGGTGATGCGGAAGCTCCCCGGAGCCACACCCTTGCCGCCGTTGTAGGTGGAGAGGGAGGAAGCTTCGCTGATCCACTGCCGCTGGAGATTCTTGCCTACCGCGCGGCTGTTGAGATCGTAAGTGCCCGCCAGGCCGAGCTGTTCGGCGGTGTTGCCGCCGCCGACCTCGCCAATGACGAGGTTTCCGCCGCCGCCTGTGTTATCAACGATTTCGATGCCGTTTCCGGCTGCGTTCAGCTTTGCTGTGACGTTGATCCCACCGGCATTGCTGATCGCGTCCAGCACATCCTGCACGGTGGCAGCGCCCGACAGATCAATCGTAGCCGATCCGCCGGCACGATCGGTGATGCTGATCTGGCCCAGTTCCAGACCACGGCCCCCATTGAGAGCAGCCAGCGAGACGCTGTTGAGTGCACCCTTCAGGCTAGTGCCGTTCAGTGTTCCGCCACTGCCGGTTCCGAGGATGCCCAGGTCAGCGGCGGCTTTGGAATTATTGAGTGCGGCGACGACGATATCATCGTTGCCAGCGACATTGCGCAGTACAAGACCGCTGCGGTCAGCCGACAGCTCGGCCTGCACGACGCCTGCGCCCGCCGTATTGATCAGGTCAATCACTTCGCCCAGCGAGCGGGCCGAGCCGATGTCGATGTTGATGCTCTGGCCGCCAACCGTGATCGAAAAGTCATTCCCATTTGCCTGGCGGACACCGCGTCCATCATGCAGGCTGGAAAGAGCGGTTCCCCGGCCCAGATAGTTCAGCGCACTGCCAATAATCTGATCCGCCTGCACGTCCGAGGCAAATCCGTTGGCGATGCCCAGGTCGCGAGCGGCATTGCCGCCACCCAGATCCTGGACACTGAGTTGTCCCGTTCCTCCGCTGATATCCGTCAGGACGAGTCCCTCAGCCCCAATACTGGCGCGGACGCCCAAGTCGAGTGAGGTGTTGATTTTCTTAACCACGTCCTCGAGCGTGACGGCTGTGGAAATATCGATATTGGCGGATGCGCCACTGCGGTCGGTGATGCGGAACGTGCCGCGTCGGATGCCTTCACCGCCACGCAGGTCAGCAAGATTGACCTGCTTTTTGAGATCGCCGCCGCCCATCTCAATAGTGATGGTGCCGGCGCCGACTGGAGATTTGTCGGAATTGGCGAATCCCTGTGAGACAGATTGCTGGCTGGTCACCAGCCGGGCCACCTGGAACTGGTATGACCCCACGGATGCCCCGGCCGCCGCGGTGGCGGTGAGCACGTTTTCATTACTGCTGGTGGTCTGGGCCTGTGTGAAGGTAGAGGGGCGCTTGAGAGTCGATGCGCTGATGCGCAGGCTGGTCAGACGCGTTGCCAGGTCGGTGAAGGCGAGCTTGCGCTCGTTGGTTTTGTCGATGCGCTGCTGCAGGAGGGTCTTGGAGCGTCCCTCGATCTGCATGAGCTGATCGATGATGTCGCGGGAGTTGATCCCGCTGACCAATCCAATTCCGGAGGTGATACGTCCCATGGTACCTTGGGTTTATCGGCAGATTTCCACTGCCGGCTGGGCCGGAAAAGGGGATTCCGGCGGCTATTCATCGAGACGATCGTTCTGACACGTTTGTCGATCGTTACGGCTCGTCTCATCGGACTCCAGGCTACACATCGCAAGATCACGTTGTAGACGATATCGGGCCTGTGACTTCTCCAGCAGGCATTCGACCGCCCACAAAGCCAGGAAACGCCGCTGAGCGTTGCGTGTTTGCCGGAGTCGTTCTGCTAGGGCTAAGAGATCGGGCATGTGTACTCCTTCGTCCGATAAATGGATTATCGGACTCAAGGAGGGGCAGACATGAACAAAATGGCGTACTACCGAGACTGAGACGGGTTTCTGACTCGGGGAGGCTCAAAAAAAGAATGGTAAAAACGGCAGATGGCGGGTATCGTGGAACGCTTGAATATCGCCGCCGAAGCTGCGGCAACCTCCTCCATGGGGAGGAGGGTCTTGTTTGTCAGATCCGTTCATTAGACGGAGAAAAGGATCAGGAATGATCAGCGGAATGATGAAGCGAATGGCGGGCATTGCCGCAGCCGCCGCGATGTTTTGTGCTATCCCTGTGCTGGCCGTGGATGTTGACCTGTCCAGCCCTAAGGCGACCGTAACCACACTTGCCAAGGCCATGCAGGAGGGTGACGCCAACGCTGCCAAGGCGGCAATCGACGGCGATGAGCAGCAGATGAAGGCCATTGACGTCATGATGCAGATGCTTACCAGCATGCAGCGCATGGAAAAGGCTGCCCGTGAAAAGTTTGGTGAAGAGGCGGCCGAGCAGACTGCCGATGGGCTGGCGGAAGTGGTCCAGCAGGTTGATAAGGCTCAGGTTGAGGTGACGGGCGATACCGCCGTTGTCATCGTTCCCCAGGGCGATGACCCCGCTATGTCGGGTCCTGAGCAGCGTCTGCAACTGCGGAAAGTCGGCAACGACTGGAAGATCGATGCCGCCGCCTTCATGCCGGGTGAGGTGCCCAGCGATGAACAGCTCAAGGCCGTGGGCAGCATGGCCAACGTGGCGGACAGCATTGCCAAGGAAATCCAGGAAGACAAGTACGAAACCTATGATGCCGCCAAGGCCGCCTATCAGCAGCGCATCTTTGCTGCGATGATGGAAGCCATGTCGCAGGAGCAGATGCCCCAACCGCAGGGAATCCCTGCGGAGTAAAGGCACCGTCCACCTGGTTCAAAATAAACAAACGCTCCGGGAACCTGTTGTCCCGGGGCGTTCGTTTTCAGAATTGGGGAATCTTGGGCTAGGGTGGGGCGGTTGACTCCGCCTGATATCCATCCAGAGGGAGGATTACCTGGCCATATTGGACGCGTACTGCGCGATGTATTCCGGGACGGGGTAGTGCCGCATCAGGAACTCGCGAAGCTGGGTGGATTCAGCGATGCGCAGAAATACGGGTTCGTCGATGGTGTGTGTGGCATAATTAACCGCACGCACCAGCCGCTCAGGAGAGGTCGCGATGTGCAGTTCTTCATCCTCTCGGTAGAGAGGGAGCATGTGGAACTGC
>CAZSJB010000149.1:0-7346 GCA_964606625.1 uncultured Tepidisphaeraceae bacterium
CTTCGACCAGCCCACCGTCCTGAAGCTTGGCAGAAAGTTTGCGCGGATGGTCACTGCGCAGTGAATGCCCTTTCCATTTCGCCTTCTGCCGCTGGGGCATCGGGCGATCTGCGCCGATGCCCCAGCGGTGCGCGCACTCACTGGCCCGGCAGTGAGGGGGCGAACATCGAATCCCACGGCGATGTTACGGGCGTGGGCTTGGCCTGTTCCGCAGGTGCCGCGGGTCGCTGCGAGATGGGGGCAGGCGCGGGGGTTGGGACAGTCGGAGTTTCTGCGGGGATGGATGCGACTTCCGTTTGCGGCTGGGCGGGTGCCGAGGCAACCGTGCTGTTGGGCCAGCTCCACGCCAGCCAGGCGATCAGGACGGCGGCCATGGCGCCGGCGCCAATCATCCAGCCTTTGTTGGACAGATCCGATCGGCTGGCAGACACGACCGGCTGGGGCGACGTCGCCGCCGTGTCCGGTGCAACCGGTGCGGTGGCCGCCTGCGATTGCGTCACGGGGCGCGGCATTGGCCGCGGCGCGGGTCGTTGCACCATCTGGGGCGCCATCTGTGGAGGGGGATTGATCCCAATGCCACGAGGGATTTTCATCTCCGTCAGCGGAGGAATCCGCAAGGGTGTCATGCGTGCCATATTGGGCGCATCGGCAGGCCACACACGCCCATTGACCGCAATTACACCGGTTTGGCGGCTGGAGCCGGGCGATGGGGATGGATGTAGGGTTTATGCCGGTTGTACCGCGCTATGGAGAGCATTGGGGAGCCGGCGTCATTCCCGAATGCCTTTCAGGAAATGCAGCTTCCGGTCACCGCTGAGATAGTACAGCCCGCCTTCCACGCCCAGCCATTGCCGAATCAGCATCCGATCCTGGATGACCGGGTTATGTACCAGCAGGCCGCTTTCGCCATTTCGGGTTTGAGCGCGGCTGAAGATGTAGAGGGTATACAGCGGGCTGCCGGTTTGCGGCTCGGCTGCCCCTGGGGCATCCAGGAGCACCAGGTAGTGCTGTCCCAGCAGCGCATCCTGGTAATGATGCGGCGTGCCCGGATCGTTGGGACCCCGCCAGGTCTGCTCCGGATTTTCAAGGTTATAGGCAATCAACGCACGCGGCGAGAGACAGTACATGTACGAGCCCTCGATCAGCAGGCGCGTATTCCAGTCCTGGTTGCCCGTCGACAGCAGCGCATCGACCTCGCGATTGCGCTGCCCGGAGGGGTAGCGGATCAGCCGGCCGGTCTGTAGCGAGTGGATGCGCACGAACTGCCCCTCGTCGCTGAGCACCAGGATCCGTCCGTTATGGATCTTGAGATGATCGGGGTGGGTTGCGCCTTCATAGACGCGCTGACCCGGCGCCTGGGCGGGCATTTCCCAGCTCAGTTGCTCACCGGGATCATACAGATCCTTCCCGCAAAGCCGATCCGGCAGCACGTAGACAAGCGTGCCGTCGCCGGCGAGCGCGAAGTTCAGTGGAACAGTGCCGCTGGCGGTCGAGAATCCGCGGCGCAGGATCAGATCGCCGCTATACGTGTCGAACACCACCAGGTCGACGCGGCTGTCGCGGATGAGACGAACCACCGTGAAGTCGTCGTTGGCGACGATGCGATCGATCGGGACATTTTGTAGAAGCCGCGTCTGCCAGGCGAGGCTGCCATCGGTGAGATTGATTGCCACCAGCCGTCCGGCTGAGGTGATCAGCAGGGCGCGATCCGTGGTGATCTGTGCCTGCGTGAACTGCTCGGCGCCTTCGGCTTTGGGCGGAGGCAGCAAATGTTCAGGGACGATACGGTTGCCCACGATGCGCACGCGCTGGTTTCCGTTGAGCACCATGACCCGTCCCTGTTCCTGTTCCGCGATCGTTTCACTGGGGGATTCGATGAGTTGCACGTCGGGCAGGTCATTGATGGCCAGGGCCCAGCGTCCGCTGGCGTTGTCGGGATCGAGCAGGACGATCCGCTGGGGAGTCCAGATCAGCAGCCCCGCATCCGTCCAAGCGGCCTGCCGGGGCGGTTCCGTGATGGCGGGGGAAGTGCCCAGCGGCTCGGTGCGGCCCACGGCGTACACAGCCGCCTGCCGCGGGCTGAGATTCGCGCCACCGCGCGTCCAGGTAACGATCCGGTCATGCCGCTCATAGCCGGGCATGGCGGGAACCAGGGCATCGATCTCGGTAAGGGTCTGGCGGGCTTCAGCCGGAAAGGGGTTTTGGCCGCGGTTGGCTTGGCCCCATTCACGGGTGGGCAGATGGAAATCCGGGGGTTGGCGTCGCTGGGCGCGATCGGCATAGGCACGCAGGGCGGTCGCCGCCTGTGAGAAGGTCATGTCTTTCAGGATGGTTCCATCGGGAAGCGTCAGCGGCTGATCCAGCCGCGGGTCCGACGCGATGCGTGCGCCATACTCCAGGCGCGAGATGGCCACCTCGATGCGGTTGGGCATGGCCAGGTAGTTTCGGGCCAGGGCTTCGATCAGGGCCGCCTTGCTGAACGCATCGGGGAACTTGTGAGCGATTTGCCGAAGGGTCTGGGTGGCCAACCGGTGATTGCCCTCCGATTCAAAGGTCTGGGCAGCCAGCAGCAGGGCCTGCGGAGCAACACGGGCATTGGGATATCGCGCTGCGATTGCCAGCAAGGCTTCGGCATCGTTGCCGGCTGCCTGGACGGCCTCCTCCGCCTGGACATCGAAGGGAGCATAGACCTCACGGCCATGCTGACGGATCAGCATAGCGATGGTGTGTTCTGCCACCACAGCCGCCTGCGTGGTGCCACCGCCGCGCGGATCGCTGATGGTGACCAGTCGCATCTCCGGATCATCCAGGATCTGCTGGGCAAGGGTGGCAACCAGCCCATAGTTCTTGGCACGCATCGCCAGTTCGCCGCGGCTGATGCGGTATTGCACCTGCTGGGAAGGTGATTGAGCCGCCGCCGCAGCGCGGTCGTACAGTTCCTGCGCCAGGGGAGGCGGATTGGCGCCGCCGCGCGCAGTCAACTGCTGGGCGTAAGTCAACGCGGTATAGAAAAGCTGATCGCGATCAGGTCCGGGCCGCATCGCATCCCGCCCGCCGAGCAGCTCGATGGCTTCATCAAGTTTACTCAGCGACAGCGCTTCCTGGCCGGCTGCAAACATGACCTGGGCATATCGCAGTCGCACCTGCGGGTCGTCGGGGGCGGCGGCCACCTCGGCATCGAGCTTGGCCTGGGCAACTCGAAGATCGGTGTAGACATCCACGCTCCGGGCGGTGGCGACGATGACCCGATCGCCCACGACGATGACGTTGCCGGCGCCTTCCCAGTCGTCGGCGGTGTCAGCTGGATGGCTGGCAATGATCTTGCCGGTCTTGCGATCCATCTGGTAGAGGCGGCGCTGCGTGGGGACGAAGATCGACTCGGTCGTCATGAATGGCCGGCCGCGAATGGGTGATCCAGAGAACTGCCTCGGCCAGTAGATCATGTCGATGTTGCGATCGGTGTATCGCTCGGGATCATAACGCTGCCAGTTGATTGCCTTGATGCGGTCGCCGCCGCTGACGACCAGTTGATCACCCTGGATGCCGACAATCGTGTCGGGGCGATCCAGGTGAGCTGCACGAATGGTTTTAACCAGCAGTCCGGTGTCGGTGTCGTAGATCAGCAGATCGTTGGCATCGGTGGGAAGGATGAACAGGCGGTTGTCCTGCACCATCACCGGGTTGAACGTCCAGGGCTGAGGCAGTTCGATCTGTGGCCGCGGACCGAAGCGCCGCCGCCGAGTGGGATCGGTCTGGACGCTGCGTTCGTAGATGCTTAACCAGTCGATGATGCCGCTGTAGGCGTCAACGGCTGCGATTGCGCCCAGGTTGGTCAGCACAAACAACCGCCCACCGGCATAGGCCACATGAGAGGTGGTGTTGCTGGTGATCGGCATTCCGCGTCCGCCAAACATGTGTGCCTGCTGAGTGCTGGCACTGGCGATGTAGGTGTGCCACTTGTGCTGACCGGTGCGCAGATCGAGCGTGATGAGATAGCAGTCTTCAAATTGGGCGCCCTTGCCCCCGCGGCCGATGAAGTGGACCGCATCGTCGATCACCAGAGGCGAGCCGCTGAAGCTGAGCGTGCGCAAGGCATCCTGATCGGGCAGGTCTGCGGGGCGGACCACCCATCGCTCGCGTCCAGTGGCGCGATCCAGGCAGACGATGCGCGACAGCGCGCTGCCGTGGATCTCTCCCGGCTGAGCCGCAAAGCCCATGATTGCCACCACCGAATCATCGGTGACGGTGACATTGAGCTGCTGGCCCGCAGGGAGCGGCGGGGCGTCGGTGACATAGACGCCTCCGGTGGCGGCGTGCGTTTGTGCCCAGCCGGGCAGGGGCAGCCCGCTTTCGAGACTGACGCCGTAGATGCGCTGACCATCCTGGAAAAACAGTTCATTGCGATCGGCGACGGGCATGACGCCGATCGTGGCGCCGGTTTGGTCGTACTGCGATTGCTGAGCCTGCTGGACGGCCTGCTGGTCAGGAGACAGATCCTCGCTTTGGGAGGTGGTCAAGGGAATCTGGAAAAGGCGCGCCCCGGTACGGCCGGTTGCGGTGGAGACACGGGCGCGGCTGGGATCACCACCCAGAATGGGCCAGGATCGGGCGGAAACCGGCTGGGCGGCGGCGGGGGTGGTCGCCAGCTCCTGGTGGAGTGACTGTGCCCAGGTGGTTTCCTGGCCGCCGATGACGCCGCGCGCATCGGGATATTCCCGGGACAGGAGGTTTGCTCGCTCCTGTGCGGCTGCTGTGTCGCCGGTCAGGTGGGCGAGCAGCCCCGCGCGGTAGAGGAGGGCGGGGCGATCATCTTCCAGCAGTGGATGCCACGCCAGCAGGCGATCAGCGACTTCCCGGGCAGAGCGAAAATCTCCCGCCCGGAAATAAAGATCGACCAGCCGCAGCCCGGCTTGCAGGCCGGGCTCGGTGTTGAAGTATTGTCCGAAGATCATCCGCAAGCCGGCGATGTCATTGGGGTCGGTGTTCGCCAGGCGCGCCTGGGCGACCAGTTCGAAGCGGGCGCGGTAGGCTGCCAGACCCTCAGCCGGCCATCGAGCGATCTGCTGGGTGACGGCGTTGGCAACACTGGTGTAGCGAACAATCTCGCCATCATCATTGGTGGCGGTCTGGATGACGCGATCGGGATACTCTTCCAGTACCTCCTGGAGCACATCGGCGGCCTTGCCCCATTCTCCCAGGCGCTCCAGGCGGGCCACGAGCGGAAACTTCTCAAGTGCGACCGCAGAATCGCGGACATACACGCCCTGGGTCGGTTCCCTGCCATAAAAACTGTCCGCCTCCTGCGCCACCGTGCGCGGGCCATCCACTTGCGCCTGTGCCCCCGGCGAGACACCCAGCAGCGCGATGATCGTGGCAGTGGCAATGACGAGATGATTAAGGCGATGGTTCGGCATGGGCGGTTCCGTCGCTGGGCTCCGCAGCGGGCGCGGAGGGCTTGAAATACTTCATCCACAAAGGCGCCAGACGTTGCACCTGCTCGGGGCTGATCTTTGATTTGTCCGACCAGATCGCCAGTTCCAGCGCACGCGTGGCCGGGCAGTCCGTCAACTGGTCCTGATGCCGCACCATGCAGGCAACGGTGCGCCGCATCAGGTCGATGGCGTTGGCGCTGGCTGCCTGGAGATTCGCGATGATTTCCTTCAGCAGGGCGGTCGGGTCGGGCCTTGGGGGCGCTGATTCCTGGGTATTGTCGGATTTTACGGGCTTGGGTTGTCGCCAGGAGTCATAGTCGGTGACGAGGGCGATGAGGGCGTAGGGGATTTCGGCTTCTTTGGCGAGCTTGGCTTCGGGCATGGCGGTCATGCCGATCAGGTCGCCACCCCACAGGCGATGCATGAGGCTTTCGGCACGCGTGCTGAACGCCGGACCTTCCATGCAGACATAGCAGCCGCGGTCATGGACAGTATAGGCGGATTGGGAGGTCAGGGTTCGGGGTTCTGGCGAGGATTCGGAGGGAACCCCTTGGCCCAGCGGCGAAACCCCTTCCGGCGGCGGCTGATCCGTCTGGGATTGGGGTTCAGCTGAGGCGTTGGCGATGTCGGCTGTGGCAGCCATCAGCAGCATTCGACGCAGAATCGGGCAGAAAGGTTCCGCCATCTCCACATGCACCGCAGCGTCTTCGTAAAACGTGCCGATGCGGCGATAGGTTTTATCAATCACCTGGTCGACGATGACCAGGTCGCGCGGTTTGAGCTCTTCGCGCAGCGAGCCGACCGCGCCCGATGCCAGGATATGGGTAACCCCCAGTTTTTTGAGCGCGAAGATATTGGCACGAAAAGGAATTTGGGACGGATTGAGTACATGTCCCGGTCCATGACGCGCCAGTGTGAAGACCGGGACGCCTTCCCACTGGGTTTCGATGATCGCATCACTGGGCGGACCAAATGGTGTCTCCACCTCATGCCGCCGTCCTTCGGTCTGCTGTGCAATCGCATCCGCCAGACCCGATCCACCAATCAATCCAATTCGAATGTCGCTCATCCTAGAAACCTTAGGGCAGGAAAGAGGGCAAAGCAAAGTGGAAAGTCCACGGCTGAGCCGGATCAATGCCGCTGGCGATACGCACGCGGCGATGTGCCCATGACAGCCTTGAATTGCCGGCTGAACAGGAAGGCATCGTCGTAGCCATCTGGTGGGCGATTTCCGTGATCGACCGCGTCGATTCGTCCAGCGCCAATGCCGCGCGCGTGATGCGCTGTCGCACCAGCCAGGCCCGTGGCGCTTCGCCGAAGGTCTGCCGGAACACGCGCGAAAAATAAGCATCGCTCAGGTCCACCATCGCCGCCAGATCCGAGGACGTGATGCGGTGAGGCAGGTGCTGTTCGACATACTGCTCGATCGCACGTTGCTGGGCTTCGTTGAGAAAGCGCCGATCGGTGGCAGCGGCGCGCCTGTGCGAAACAGCGCGGTGAACAGGGCGATCAGCATCGCTCGTACCCGTTCGGTGCGATAGGACAGCGCAGCTGCCAGATGACCGATCCCGGCCCCAGGTGATCGGGAGGGCGATTGACCCGGTCACCACCGAAAACGCCTGCGTGCAGATCATTCCCGGATCGCATCGCAAGGTCGGGCGGCATGTCCCGTCGCGGGACGGAATGGCGTTCAGCGAGGAAGCCGATCCGGCGGAGGTGGATGCTTCTCAGGCCATCAATATGGAACTACAGCCGGGCGAGTTTTTCATCTTCAACGAACGGCTGCTACATCACTCCCAGCCGAATCGGTCCCACAAGCGTCGATTGGGTTTGACCGCCCGGTACACGCTGCCGTTTGTGAAGATCCTCGATCACGATGCCCCGCCGCTGTTTCCCGGACATGCCTGCATGCTG
>CAZSJB010000150.1:0-6927 GCA_964606625.1 uncultured Tepidisphaeraceae bacterium
GGTGGAACCGGTGGCGGAGACCACCCGGGCCCCTGTCCTGGACCGGATGCGCCGACGTTCCCTTGGCCGGAGCCGCCCGGAGGCGGCGGGGGTGAAAAGGCACTTTGGGATTCAACCGGGCCCTGCCCGGGAGGTGGTGTTGGAAACATGTTGCCCCTCATCCAATGGTTGGCAATTACAGGATCACACAGCCGAACACTCAGCGATTATACGGCTGCGCATGGCTGGTTCCCACACCAAGCGCGGGATTATGCACGGTGTGTCGCGGTAACTTTCCCCGCCGTGCCGCCGCGAACGGCAAAATCGCCGATTACGGTCATCTGCCGCGGCTGAAGCACAGCCACCAGGTCATCCAGGATGGTGTTCACCACTCCTTCGTAAAAGATGCCCTTGTCGCGGTAGGCAAGAAAATAGAGCTTAAGGCTCTTCATTTCGACACACTTGCGATCAGGGACGTACCGGATCGTGATGGTGGCAAAATCGGGCTGACCGGTCACCGGACACATGCTGGTGAACTCCGGGAAGACCAGTTCGATCTCGTAATCGCGCTCGGGCCGGGGGTTATCGAAGGCTTCGAGGATCGTGCGGGGATTGGCGATCTGTTCATCATTCAGGACAGATCGGTTGCCAAGATGAGTTAAAGGCTGGGTCATTGTCTGATGCATCTCCTGGTACTGTCTACGCACAACCAAGCCAGACCGTTCGGCTTGCAGGAAGGGTAATCTACCGCAAATCCGCAGAAGATGCTTCCGATTGGAAAGATAGAAGGCCGCAACGCCCCCGGAAACAGCATTGCATACGGCGGGTCAGACAAAGCGCCAGTGGATTGAAAGCAACGGGGCGAGACATCCGGTTCGGTTACCGGAGGGTTTTCATCGCGGATTCGATAGTGTCGTGGCATTCCAAGAGACGATCCAAGCGGGTCATCTCCAGAATTTTGCGGAAGTTTTCATCGGGCTTGATGAGCTTGATCTGCCCGAAGACCTCTTCACAGCGGCGCTTCATCCAGAGCAGGGCTTCCAAGCCTTCACTGTCGATGAAGGGGACCTTTTCGACATCAAGCACGACATCGACGACATGATCGTCATCGATGGCTTTGCCCACACTCTGCCGGGCGGTGGCGACGTCCTCACCGACGAAATCGCCGTTGAGCGTGACGACGCAGACCTGATCATATGTTTCGCATTGAATGGGCATGGCTAAGGGTCTTGTTCAGTGAAAGCGTGTTTTGCTGCTGGTGTTGCACATGGGCACCCGATCCACACGGCTTCAGTTGGCTCGCAGGGACTCCTGTAGATCAACCAGGGACCGGCTGGTCTGCTCATGCTCCTGGAGCAGTCGTTTGAACCGATCCACGCCGATATTCACAAACACCTCCGCCAGCTCAGGATCGAACTGGGTCCCCGCCGCCCGCTGGATCTCGGCAATCGCCACCTCCAGCGGCAGGGCCTTGCGATAGGTGCGGTTAGAGGTCATCGCGTCAAACGAATCGGCCAGGCAGAGCATGCGCCCCATCAGGGGAATATCCTTGCCGCTCAGGCCGTACGGATATCCGCGGCCGTCCCATCGTTCGTGGTGATGCAGCACGCCGGGAATGATGTCCTCGATCTGCTTCACATCCCCGAGAATCCGGGCGCCGATTTCCGGATGCCTCTTGATCAGATCAAACTCTTCATCCGTAAGCTTGCCTTCCTTCTGTAGAACGTGCTCGGGCACACCGATCTTGCCGACATCGTGGAGCAAGCCGGCCATGTAGAACCGCTCGGCCGTGGCCTCCGGCAGGCGCATCTGGCGCGCCAGCTCGCGCGTCAGCAGCGCAACGCGCTCGCTGTGACCGCAGGTGTAGGCGTCCTTGGCATCGACCGCACTGGTGAGGCTGTGAATCAGCCCCATCATCAGGTCGTGCACATCCTCGAACAGCATGGCGTTTTCGAGGTAGATGGCTGACTCGTTGGCGATTGAATTAAGCAGCTTGCCGTCCACGGAATCGAAATCGTCGGTATTCTTGTCAATCGCAAACAGGCAGCCCAGGATCTGATCCTGGCGCTGAAGAGGAACGGCAATGATCTGGCGGGCATATTCCGACAGCCAGCGCAGCGCCGGTCCCTGGCGAAGATCGTTGATCAACAGGGCATTTTTTCGTTCAGCCAGCAGTTCCATTAGATCCATCGACAGGCGATGCACCTTGCCCGGGGGCAGACTCATCGTACCGTAGAGGACGGGCTCAAACTGACGCAGCGTTCCGGATTGGATGGCGACCCCCATCCCCCGCACGTTCATCACCTCCAGCACGTCCAGACAGGCCTGCTTGAAAAACTCGCTGGGACGACGATTGATTTTCATCCCGCCGCTGATCTGGTAGATCAGGCTGAGTTCTTCATAGGTGTTGGCCAGCTGGCTGGACAAGCCGGTGAGTTCACCTTTCATGCCGCTGAGGTTGAGCTGGTCCGTGAGCATCGCCAGCACCAGGGCGCACGTGCGGTCCATGATGCGATGACTGTAGGCGGGCAGTTCTTCCGCCTGCTGGCAAAGCCACGTGCAATCGAGCCCCAGACGGCCGCAGACCCGCTGGACGTCTTCAGTCGGCCCGAAGTTCTTGCTCTTGGCAGCCAGCAGGAAAATGGCGATCGTCTGGCGCCGCTCGACATAAGGCACCGCCGCAAAGATCAATCCGGCTGAGTGCTCCCAGATCACCGGTTTGCTGTCGATGGTCAGTTCAGCCAGGCGATCCTGAAGGCGAACTTCGCCTCCTTCGGGAAATTGCACGAAGGGAATGGCAAATCGCGTAAAGAACAGTCCCGCCTTCGGATCCACGTGAGCAAGGGCACCATCCGGCTTGATCATCCCCAGGCACATTCCGCTCAAGCGGACGCGCTCGGCGAGATTCGCCAGCGCCGCCGGGGGAATCGAGTTCTGGGGGGTGACAATCGGAGAATGCGATGTTTGAACGACCATGATACCTGCCCACCTGCTGTTCAGGCTCAGCTACAATCTCTGCATCGGCTTCCCTTAAGCCGCACTTTGCAGCACTTCATTTACTGTCGACAAGAGTTGCCGGGGACTGAAGGGCTTACTGATCATCTGGAGGATACCGCTGTTCTCCATGTCCGACGGTTCGAGGTGATAACCCCGCGCAGTGAGCATGATGGCCTTGATGCCTGCGGTAGCGGGGTTATGCATCAGCCGATGGCACAACTCCAGGCCCGATAAATGCGGCATGTGATAGTCTGTAATGAGCAGATCGGGCTGCTCCGACACCGCCAGTTCAAAAGCTTCCTGGCCATCATGAGCAGTCACGACCTCGTACCCGGCATTGCGCAGCTTCAGCGAAACAACGTGCAGGATGTGCGATTCATCGTCGGCAACGAGGATCTTGCCTGGTGTCTGCATTTTCCTTCCTCTCCGTTTCTCCCCCTGTTCGGGTTATTCACAAAGGTTCAACTCCACGACAAAAGTGGTTCCAACCCCGACCGTGCTCTCCGCGTACAAGCGGCCCTGGTGGGCGGATTCGATAATGTGCTTCGCCAGCGACAGCCCCAGGCCAGTTCCCTTGGCCATGCGGTTATTGGCTTCGACCCTATAGAATTTATCGAACACAAAGGGCAGGTCCTTAGGCGGAATCCCCACCCCAGTGTCGCTGATGCGCGTGGTGACAATCCGCTGAGTCTCATCCACGAGCGTCTCGACCGTGATGGTTCCGTGTTCGGGTGTGTACTTCACGGCGTTGCTCAGCAGGTTGAGCAGCGCCTGGTAAAGCATGTCCTTGTCCGCCAGGGTCTGGTAAAACAACGGCGTCACTTTCTCGACCAGGCTGATCGACTTGGCCTTGGCCTGCGGTGCGATGACGTCAATTGCCTCCTTCAGAACCGCCGGCAGGCTGAGCGGCTTTTTATTCATCTGCACCAGGCCTGACTCGATGCGCGAGATGTTCAGGATGTTGTCGATCAGCCGGGACAGACGGTTGGATTCGTTCTGGATGACCTCGTAAAACTCCTGCTGCGTACGCGGATCCTGGGCTTCGCCGTCGATCAACATCTCCACATACGCCCGGATGCTCGCCAGTGGTGTGCGCAGCTCATGGCTGACGCTGGAGACGAAGTCGTTTTTCATCTGCGCGACTTCTTTCTCGCGCGTCATGTCATGAAGAACGGTCACGACGCCACTGGGCGCATCTGAGCGGTCATTGACGCAGGCGAGAGTGACTTTGAAAATGCGCGTGCCGTTGTGGCATCGCAGGCGGTGCTCGGTGACCCGGCGTCCGGCCTTCGATCCGCTGGCGCGCATGTCGCGGATCATCTCGACCAGCGGTGAATCCGTTAGAATCTGATTCACCGGCCGGCGCTGCACCGTGCTGAGATCGAAGTCAAAAATCCGCGCAGCCGCCTCGTTGGCCAGCACCACCTCATCAAAGGCATCAGTGACAAGCACTGCATCGGAAATGCTGTAGATAATGGCTTCGGCATGATGCCGCTCATTGGTGGCGACCTTGAGCTGGATCTCCAGTTCCTTGACTTGGAGCATCGCCTCGTTGATCGACCGCTCGGCATAGTCCATCAGCTCATTTACGGCGCGAGTCAGCGGCGCCAGGTCATGGCTGGAAGAATGCAGCGGGCCGGTCCTGGCGGCAGCGGCATACTGGCGGATCTCTTCGCTGAAGCGTGCGCAGTCGCGTCGCAACCACCACTGGGAGGTCGCGCCCAGCGCCGACGCCACCAGCAACAGCATCGTGCCGACGCGCAGACGCAGTGGGATCGGCTCACCACCCCGGAGCAGCGGCTGAGCTTCAAGGGCGACACACGCCCCGCCACTCAGGGCAAGGATAAGCACCACGATGAACAATAGTCGGCTGCGACGCACCAGTCACAACTCCTCTCCCACAACACACGTCCAGCCCGATGGCACGGGCGGGACGCGCGGATACCAGACCGGCTGGATGAGCCGAGGGCCTGTCATAAAAGACGGGGGGCGATGCCCCTTACTCCGCCATGTCGATGTTGGCCATCAACTGCGAAGCCAGCTCATCATTGGGTTTCAGCCGAAGTGCCTGGGCGTAATAATTCACCGCCTGGGCTTCGCGGCCCATCTTTTCCAGCACATAGCCGATCATGCACAGGCTGACGGTATCGGTTCGATCCAGCGTATACGCCTTGTTGAACGCTGTCAGTGCATCCGCCCAGCGCTCTTCCCGCAGACGCAGAAATCCGTACAGCAGATGCACCTCGGGGTTGGACGGCTCCAGCGACATGGCCTTACGCAAGCTGATCTGGGCCCGACGATAGTCCTGTAGCGCCATCGCCGCCTTGCCCAGCCGCATCCAGATCTGTGCCGACGACGGATCCAACTGCGATGCAACATCGAACGCATTGCGGGCCTCGCGCGGACGATTCAGCTCCATGTAGCATTCGCCCAGGGCGATATGCAGATCAGCACGCTTGGCATACTGCTCCTGTAAAACTAGGCGCGCCAGCAGATCTGCAGATTCGCGCCACTGCTGATTGTGGTAAAGCGCCAGCGCCAAGTGCTCGCGGATCACCAGGTCGTTGTCCGCCAGTGAGTTGGCCCGACGAAGCATGTCGACCGCTTCGGCATATCTGCCCTGCTGCATCAGCAGCATCCCAACCGCGTCGCGGATGGTGGCGCTGTGCTCGAAGTAGACAACCTTGCTCTGTAGCATCGCCAAGGCTTCGTCCACGCGGTTGAGGGTGACCAGCATCTCGGCTTCCGCCAGAACATACGCCAGTTCACCGTCATTCTTCTGGACAGCCGCCCGGTAATGCTCCAGCGCCTGCTCCGGACGCTGCCACCGCTGGTCGATCACGCCAAGCAGATAATCAATCTCCGCTTCCTTGGGCGCAAGCTCGGCCGTGGCAAGCAGGGTCTGTTCAGCCGGTTCGAGCTGACCTTGCTCGATGTAAATCCGTGCCGACAGGATCAATGCCGGAATGTGCGTCGGATTCAGCTCCAGTGCCTGGTTGATGCTCTGGCGCGCGCTGGAGAGATTGCCACCCTCGTACTGCTGCTTGGCCAACCCGAACTGCACCCCGGCCCGGGCCTCCTGCCACTGCTGGGTGAGCTGCTGCTTGGCGGTCGGTTTCTTCGACTCGCCACAGCCAACGGCCAGGAGCATCACCGTGGAAATCGTGATCAATCGCTTGAACATGGCACTTCCTGTTGAGTGAGCGGACATTACTTGTTGTCGCCCCCGACGCCGATCTCATCGATCGGCAGTTCGGTAATGGTGAACGGCAGATCGACGGGCGATTCGACAACTTCCACGTCTTCTTCCGGCGGGATGAGTTCCACGACGGTCACCGTGCTGCGTCCATCCGTGCTTTCCGTAGCCGGCAGAACGGGTTCGATCTTTCCATCGAAGGTCGGCCACATGGACTGGAGCATCGGCATTCCGCTGACAGCTTCCGCCGGCTGGGTGGTCGGCGTCTGGGCAACCGACTCCTCCGTCACGGCCTCAGTCACCGGCTGGGTGGTCGGCGCTTCGGCGACCGGCTGGAGCGTCGGCACTTCGGTAACAGCCTGCGGCGCGGGATCAGCTTCCGGTTCTGGCAGCACGGCAGGATCCACCGGTGTCGCCTCCGGTGCGGGCGGCGGCGTGGGATTGGCCCGTTCAGCCAGGATCTGGCGTGTCACGAACGTCCGAATCGTGCTGTTATCGGTGGAGGTGATCTCGCGACCGGTCAGTGTCTGCTTAAGCTTGATGGCTTCGATAAATTTCGGATTCAGGTTCGTGGCTGCATTCAGATGCCACAGAGCCTTGCGATGGTCAGGATTCTCTTTGGCCAGCTCCTTGAGCGCGATCTCATAAGCGCCCTCAGCCAGCCGCTCGCGACCCCAGGGCATCATCCCCTTGCGAACCCCTACGCGCAGCTGATTGGCTTCACGCAGCAGTTCCTCAGACGCCGCAGCGTACGC
>CAZSJB010000150.1:6937-7338 GCA_964606625.1 uncultured Tepidisphaeraceae bacterium
CGTCCTTCACAATGTGCGGCGTGATCAGGATGATGATTTCCTCACGCAGCGTTGTGTCGTTCTGTCGACGGAACAACGGCCCAGCCAGCGGCAGATTGCCCAGGACCGGAATCTGGTTGCGCGCCGAGGTGCTGCTCTCGCGGAACAAACCACCAATGACGATCGTATGACCATCTTTCACGATGACGTTGGTGGTCACCTCGGTCGTGGACTTCATGGGCAGGCCGTCGATCACGTCACCGGTAGAGTCTTCAGGATGGATCTCCATCCGGATATACCCGTCGTTGCCGATGTACGGCCGGAACATCAGCTTCGTACCCGACTCCAGCATCTCGACGGTCTCAGTCGTTGACGTATCAGTGGTTTCCCGTCCACCGCGATAACCGCGCTGCGTACCAACC
>CAZSJB010000151.1:0-216 GCA_964606625.1 uncultured Tepidisphaeraceae bacterium
CCAGCACAGGTCTGGCTGCGCCCGACCTGTGGCACCGGGTCGTCTTCCGATCTCGTTGCCCTGACCGAAGGATGTGGATAAGCTCGCTGTCGCACTATCACCACCGCGGGGGACGGATTGCTGCGAAATACAATCCCGCCGACAGGAGGAACCCATATGAACGTCCGTGCTCATCTCATTGTGATTGCCTTGATGGCGTTTCTGGCTGGATGGGTC
>CAZSJB010000151.1:226-7302 GCA_964606625.1 uncultured Tepidisphaeraceae bacterium
GGCGGTCGACGCGTCCAAACCTGAATCCGTTGCCGGCGAGGCATTGGCTGCACTAAAGGACAACCGCATCGATGATTTTGCAGCGCTCATGCACCCGCAGGTGTTGAGGGAGTTCAAGGCGGGGTTCCTTCCGATACTCGATGCCGCGCAGGAGGCAGGCCGCGAGAAGCAGATGCTCGACTTTTTCGGCCATGCCGAATCGATTGACGCCGTGCGCGAGTTGGACGAGTTTGCCTTCTTCGCCGCGTTTATGCGCGGAACGTTTTCCAAGTACCCGCAACTCCAGCAGGTGCTGGCCGATACGACCAGCGAGATCATCGGTCATGTACCGGAGGATCCGGATCTCGTGCATGTCGTCTATCGCGCGCGGATCAAACTGGATGAGATGGAGCGCACGAGGATGACCGTGATCACCCTGAAAGCCCACGAAGGCACCTGGCGATTGCTGCTGCTGGAGGACATGCGCGCGACCACGGCTGCCGTGAAACGGATGCTTGATTTCCGCAACTGATTCGAGAACAGGGTGCCACAGCGCCGCGGCGCAGCCAAGACCTGTGCCGCCCGTCCCGCACAGGTCTGGCTGCGCCCGACCTGTGGCACCGGGTCGATTGTTTCGGGAACACGGGCTGGTAGCCCGTGCCACACGCGCAGCGATCTACCCGACGGCCTGGTTGGCCTGGACCTGCTTTTCGGCGTGGTAGGAGCTTCTTACCAGCGGGCCGGATTCGACATGGCGCAGGCCGCGGGCTTCGCCGATCTGCTTCCAACGGGCAAACTCATCGGGATGAACCCAGCGATCCACCGGCAGGTGGCGCGGCGTCGGCTGGAGGTACTGCCCGAGCGTGAGGATGTCACAGCTGATGGCGACCAAGTCGTCGATCACCAGTTCGACCTCGTGTTCTTCCTCGCCGATCCCCAGCATCATCCCGGTCTTGGTGGTAAAGCCCTGATCCTTGGCGATTTGCAGTAACTTCAGGCTGCGATGGTACTTGGCTTGCGGGCGGACGGTCCGGTACATCCGCGGGACGGTCTCGATATTGTGATTGAGGATGTCGGGTTTCTGATCCAGCACCTTCTGGAGCGCATCCCAGTCGCCGCAAAAATCGGGAATCAGCACCTCCACACTGGTTTTCGGCGATTGCTTGCGGATTTCGGCAATGGTGTCCGCCCAGACGCCGGCACCGCCGTCGGGCAGTTCATCGCGGTTGACGCTGGTGATGACCACGTGATTCAGGCCCATGGTGGCGACGGCTTCGCCGACGCGGCGCGGTTCGTCCAGGTCGAGCTCCGGCGGCCGACCGGTCTTGATATGGCAGAACCCGCAGGAGCGCGTGCACACATCCCCCAGGATCATCAGCGTCGCGGTCCCCGCAGCCCAGCATTCCCCCAAATTCGGGCACTTGGCACTTTGACAGACCGTATGCAGTTTGTTGTCATTAACCAGCTTCAGCAGTTTGCTGTATTCCTCACCGCCGGGCATGCGCATCTTCAGCCACGGAGGTTTGCGCATCGTCCGAGACGACGAATCTGGGCCGTTGGAGTCAAGTACCAGGTGCGTGAGTGAAACCTTCATGCTGTGTGCTTCTATACCCCAGCGGGTATTGACGATAGACTCATCCCCTCCACCCGCCAAGCCGGTGGGCGCACGGGATTGAATGAACGACCGACGATTGTAGGAGCAGGACATATGGGTAGCAAACCAGTGGTTTGCCTGGCGCTGCCGCCACAGACACACCAGAACATGTTTCGCGAGGAAGATCTGCAGCGGCTGGCTGAGGTGGCCGAGATCCGCGGGCCCTTTGACACCTCTGACCGCCAGGCCCTGCGCGAGGCCTTGCGGGGCGCCACTGTCGCCATTACTGGCTGGGGAAGCCTGCCCCTCAAGGATGACCTGCTGCAAGCCGCTGATTCGCTGCGCCTGATCGCCCACAGCGCCGGCAGCGTCAAGGGCGTGGTGGACACCTCCGCCTACGATCGCGGCATTCGCGTCACCTCCGCGGCGGATGAAAATGCGATTCCGGTTGCCCAGTTTACCGTGGCGATGATGGTGATGCTGCTCAAGCAGGTGCCTTGGCTGGCGGAGGATTACCGCCGTCAGGGCTCGAAGCATGATCTTTCCCGAGTCCGGCAGGTGCGTGAACTACAGGATATCGATGTCGGGCTGGTAGGCGCATCCCGCATCGGCCGGCAGGTGATCCGGATGCTCCATCAGTTTATCCGCGTGCGGATTCACCTGTACGATCCCTATGTATCGGCTGAGCAGGCGGAGAAACTGGGAGTTCGCCTCTGCTCGCTGGAAGAGGTCTTTGCCTGCCCGGTTGTCTCGATTCACGCCCCCCAGACGCCCGAAACCTACCGCATGGTCAACACCCGCCTGTTGGGGCTGCTGCCCGATCATGCCGTGCTGATCAACACCAGCCGCGGATCTCTGATCGACGAAGACGCACTCGTGGCTGAGGTGCGCAAGCGTCCGCTTTACGTCGCGCTAGACGTCACCGACCCCGAACCGCCCGCGCCCGATTCGCCCCTGCGCAACGAACCCAACATCCTGCTCACGCCCCATATCGCCGGAGCCATGTGCCAGGCACGCCTGGAGATGGGCCGCTGCGCCATTGACGAAACCCTGCGGTTCCTGGCAGGTCAGCCGCTACAGCATGAGATCACGCGGGCCATGCTGCCCACGCAAGCGTGAGCGGGCCAGCCATTTGTGGCATATGATCTGTGATTATCATGAGCCAGCCCCCACCGCGCAAGCGGGCTGAAATCCTCCAATGCCCCCATTGCGACAACGATGTCGGCGTGACGCTGGATTTTGTCGCCACACAGATTGTCTGCCCCCACTGTGAACAGCCGATGATCGTGCCTTCGGTCGACGGCAGCACGGAACTGCCCCCGGAAGAACAGCCATTTGTCATCGTCGATGACCAGCCGGACGAGGATGAACAGGCCCGCGAAGCACAACACGTACGCGACAGCGAAGGCCGCCTGAACAGCCTGCGCATCCAGGCCATCGCCGCCGAGCGCCGCGACCTCAACCGCCGTCGCAGCTTTACCACGGCTGCCGCCATCGCCATGGGGATCGTGGTGATCCATTGCCTGCTACAGGTAGCCGAGGATCTCGCCGGCGAAGGATGGACCCGGGGCACAACCGCGGTGACGGCAGTGTCCATTGCCTGCGGCTATGCAGCCATTTTGTTACTGCGTCGCCGTCGCCGCCTGGCGGAACTCACCCGCCATCCCCTGCTGAACGATCCTGAGAGCGAACCCGATTTCACCCCCCTGAACGATGGCAGCCAGCAGTGGCGCCACCTTGAAGAGTTGCAGTAACCGCCCGGGGCGTTCTTCACACTCATCCTCGTTTTCGCTTCAGAATTGCGGGTCATGGTTCCGATAACCCTTCATAGGTGGACGGTTTAGTTCAGGTCCGCCGATGGAGATGAATATGTTGACGGATACTCGCCCCGCAGTGCCTGCGTACGATACGCTGAAACTTGACCCCGCCGGTCGGGAGCGCCGCAGGGGGCTGCGCATTCGCCAGGAGCGGTCTATCAAAGCGTTCATCCCATCGGCAGCCCGATTTGTGGGTGGTCGCACCCATGACATCAGTGCCACCGGCTTGCGGCTGGAAATGCCGCGTTCCGCCCCTCTCCAGCCCGGGGCGATGCTGCATGTACATGTCGACCTCGCTGGCGGTGGATCGACCTTGGTGCATCTGCGCCAGATGCTCCCCGCGCGGATCGTCTGGGTGGATCGCAACAATCCCAACGACCCGACCCTCATCGCTGGCGTTGAGTTCCTGGCTTCGATCGCCCTCCACGCCGACGCCGCATGATTCAGACACGGCTAAGCCGGGATCGGAAACCTGAAATCTCAGCGCCTGGTTTTGAGAGCGGGCCTGCGGTTTCAATGCAGCCGATCCGTCCTTTCTCCGCACATTAGCAAAAAAATATTCCGAACAGCTTCTCCTCCAGCTACACTGGTTCACCTGCATGGAGGAAGCTGCCCGCCGATTTGCGCGTCGCATTCTGTTGCTGCACCTGTTGCTGCTGACTGCTGTGGTGCTGCTGGTCATGGCTGGTGCGCGCGAGGTATACAACCTGACACGCCAGGAAGTGCTCCAGCAGGCGATCCAGCGCCAGGAACTGCTCACCGCACAGACCGCCGGCGCTATCGAGGATCACTACCAGGCCATTCTCTCCGATCTGCTGTTTGCGAAGCAGGCGGAGCACTCCGAGTACATGCCCGACTGGTCTCCCCAGACGGTGATGCAGATGGCGCGCATCCTCTGGACGCAGATCGACGACCGAGCCACGCAGTTATTCCTGGTACGGACCGATACGTCGCAGATCGTGTTTTCCCTGCCTGAAGGGTCCGCAGAGCGAGCCGGCGCCGTAACTGAGATCGCCGCCGACTGGCTGAAGCAGCTGGATCAGCCGTCCATCAGCCCCTTCCTGATCCTCGACACTGGCGGGGTGAACCTGGTGGCGCTGCCCCTGGCAGAACACCATGCCCTGGTGGCGGTGGTGCCCGTCGATCTGATCGAAGAGCGCTTCCTCGACGCCATCAACACCCGCCCCACCCTCTCGGCGACGTTGTTGGACAGCGAAGGCAGAACCATGAGCACCGCCGATTCCACCCTGGTGGGGGGCAATGTCTTCCAGCAGATCCAGGATCGCAGCATCACCAGCCTGCTCGAATCGTACATGGCCGATCCCACGCTGCGGACGCAGGTCTTCGAAGAAGCGCTGGATTTGGGCGAACTGACCCTGCCGCCCCGCATGGTCACCGCCCACCCGATCCCGGCTGGCGATACCTCGTGGGTCATTCTCATGGCGTCCCACCTGACCGAGGTGGACGACATTATCCAAGGGGTGTTTCGGCGGACGCTGGTCTGGGCGATCTTCCTGGTGGTCTCGGTTACGGGAATCCTGGTTTCGACCGCCACCCTGCTGATTCGCGGGCGAAGCCGCCTGGAGCGCCTGGAGCATGAAATGCTCACCCGGGAACTCAACCAAGCCCGCGAGATCCAGCTCGCCTGGCTGCCCAAATCCGGTTACACCACCGCCACGATCAAGATCGAGGCCCTCAACAAGCCCGCCAACCACATCAGCGGCGACTTTTATGACTGGTTCAGCCTGCCCGATGGGCGCATGGTGGTGACGATCGGCGATGTGACCGGCCACGGCATGTCGGCTGCATTTCTGATGTCGACCACCCAGTTGCTGATCCGTAACACCATGCTGCGGGTGCTGGATCCGGCTCGGTGCCTGCGCGAAGTCAACGCGCAGCTCTGCTCGCAGGTCTTCATCGGACAGTTTGTCACGATGCTGATCTGTGTGATCGACGTCGACCACGGCACGCTGGCGACCGCCATCGCCGGGCACTTTCCGCCGTTGATCGGCAATCCCCGCGACGGATTCACCTCGCTGAAGGTCCAGCCGCAACTGGTACTGGGCATCGAGCCCGACGTTCCGTTCAAGACCGAATACTTCGATCTTCCGCCTGAGGCCGATCTTGTCCTGTATACCGATGGTGTCGTCGAGGCTGCCAATCCCGGCGGCGACCGGTTTGGCGTCGAAAACCTGCAAGCCTGCCTCAGTGGCCCGCTGAATCACCCCCAACAGGTGATTGAGCGAATCACCAATGCCGTCAACGAGTTTCGCGGCGGCCGCGAACTGGACGACGACCTGACCATCGTCGCCGTGCGCCTTCAGGCCCATCCAGCCGGTACCCGCCGCAAATCCCCTCAGACCGCTGTCATTTGAACAATCTCGGCAATCTTCAATGGCAGGGGACAGGTCTGTTTGTTTTTGCCTTTGTGCAAGGGTGATTTGACCATCCGCCCTGCTGGAGGCTACAACGACCGCCATGTCTGATGCCGCCAAACCACTGGTTTCCGTGATCATGGGATCCAAAAGCGACTGGGAAACAATGCGCCATGCCTCTGAAACGCTGGCAAAGTTCGGCGTGCCGCACGAAACCCGCATCGTCTCGGCTCATCGTACGCCGCAGTTGCTTGCTGATTTCTCAAAGGAAGCAGCTGATCGAGGCGTGCAGGTGATCATCGCCGGCGCGGGCGGCGCCGCTCACCTGCCGGGCATGTGCGCTGCCCAGACCCACCTGCCCGTGCTGGGTGTACCGGTGGAGTCGCACGCCCTCAAGGGGATGGATTCGCTGTTGAGCATCGTCCAGATGCCGGCTGGCGTGCCGGTGGGCACGCTCGCCATCGGCAAAGCCGGCGCCACCAACGCCGCGTTGATGGCGGTTTCGATTCTCGCCCTCTCCCAACCCGATCTGCGCGATAAACTGATCGCTTTCCGCGCCGAACAGACCCAAACGGTCCTCACCACGAAACTTGAATCATGAACGTTAAATTGCTGGACCTGTCAGAGCAGTACACGCCCCTTCGCGACGAAATCCTCCAGGCCGTTGCGCGGATCATCGATAACCAGTCGTTCATCCTCGGTTCGACGGTTGAACAGTTTGAAAAGAAGCTGGCGGCGTACTGCAACGTCAAGCACGCGATCGGCGTCAGCAGCGGCACCGATGCGCTGCTATGCGCGCTGATGGCGATGGATATTGGCCCGGGTGATGAGGTGATCTGTCCGGCATTCACCTTCTTCGCGTCGGCTGGATCGATCGCGCGCCTCGGGGCGAAGGTGGTCTTCTGTGACATTGACCCCAGGACGTTCAATCTTGATCCGGAGGATGTTGCGCGCCGCATCACGCCGAAAACGAAGGCGATCATGCCGGTGCATCTGTTCGGGCAGATGGCGCCGATGGATGAAATCAACCGCCTGGCTGAGCAGCACGGGCTGAAGGTGATTGAAGATGCCGCCCAGGCAATCGGGGCGAAGCAGAACGGCCGGATGGCGACATCAGTAGGAACGGTCGGCTGCCTGAGCTTTTATCCGACCAAGAACCTGGGCGCGATGGGCGACGCCGGCGCGATCTGCACCAACGACGATGCCCTGGCGGAAAAATGCCGCCTGCTGCGCGTGCATGGATCGGGACATCAGTACCATCACCGCTACATCGGGGGGATGTTCCGCATGGCCGCCATTCAGGCAGCCGCG